>CAZMFS010000074.1:0-7810 GCA_964565585.1 uncultured bacterium | reverse complement strand
ATCGGAACAATGCACAGTGAACAAAGTGAAAACCATCACATGCTCCCTTACAAGGATTAATTCACTTCCTATAATACACGAGATTGCACAAAGTTTGAATGTAATTCCTTCGGAGAAATGATTAAATGAACAACCCAGGAAGTTTAAAAATTTCTATTTGAATTTTCGTTACTAGTTATTCGATACAATTGAATGATATCTGTCTTAAACTTCTAATTGACAGAACCAAATTAAAGAATTACTACTCGAATATTTAATAAATTATATTAATTTAATGAATCTCCTCATTTTCACCAGATGAATAAATAAAATAATTGTCTGGTTTTAGAAGTGAAACTCTAAGTGTTTTTAAGGTATATTTAAAAGTTTATTTCCAATATAAGAAATATTTATAGGAATGATAAAAAACAAAGATGAAATTGAATGAATAAATGATATTTTTTATCATACAATTTCAAAAAAACTTTTGAAAGAGTTTCAAAGCCGAAGATTAAAAAAAATAATATAATTTTAAAGTTTAAATTAAAAAAATGGTTCTATTAATAGGGGGGGGAAACCATCGTTATTAGAAATTCGTTATTTAAAAAAATTTAATAAACCTAATTCCTTTGAAGCAAACAGTCTATAAGTCATACAAGATTTCAGCTTTCAAATTATCAAAGATAATTTTCAATCGAATCTCGAACCTCGAAAATCACTTTGGTGATTTTTAAAATTTTTTTTAAATCCCTACATACAAGCTCAATCTCACTCTCAATCTAAAAAATTGAGTAAACAATATTTTATTTCTTCGATGATAGATAGGATAAAATTTTAATTCTTAACTCTTAATTTTTTTAAATTGTACTTCGAATTTTTAAAAATCCGATTTGGAAAATAACGAAGTAATTTTTTATGTAACATTTTCTATTTTTATCGTATACAATAATAGTGGGGATTGGTTGAAAAGTTAAAGAAAGGAGATTTAATGTTAAATAAGAAAAGCTTCTGGGTTGTATTTACTATAATATTTATCGCAGCCACCATATTTTCATTTATGGAATTTGACAAGATGGGGGATATTATCGATCTTGATATTAAAATGGATCGAAGTGCTGCAATAGAAAAAGCAACTAATTTGGCAGAAAAAAATGGATGGGGACCTAAAAATCCTAATACCGCTGTTTCATTCTCAAAAGACTGGAATCTTCAGACCTATGTGGAACTCGAAGGAGGAGGAAAGGAAAAATTTAAGGAAATTCTTAATGAGAACACAGTTGAACCTTACAAATGGAAAGTTAGATTATTTAAAGAGAATGTGACAAATGAAGCAAGTATTTATTTTACCCCTGAGGGAGAATTTTATCAATTTACTGAAAAAATACCTGAAGATAAAAAGGGTGCAGCCTTGGAAGATGAAGAAGCTTTGAAAGTTGCTAGAAACGGTGTCAAAAATTTTGGTTTGAATCTTTCTTCATACGAGTTAATTGAAAAATCAAAAGAAACTATGCCCACCGGTAGAATAGATCATACGTTTGAATTTGAACATAAAAATAAAAAAATTAATAAAGCACAGTATAGATATAAAGTAGTTGTAACCGGTAATAAAGTTAGTAGTATACAAAATTATGTTAAAATTCCTGAAGGATTTAATAGAAGATATGATGAAATGAGATCTAAAAATTCTACACTATCAACAGTTGCTTCTGTGGCAGGTGGGATATTATATTTGATTATAGGTACTCTTTTTGTAATTTTTATTTATTCAAAAAAGAACAAATTAGAGTGGAAAAAACCGATATTTATCGGATTTGGAATATCTTTTTTATCAAATTTTTTGATAAAAATTAATCAAATCCCATTTATGTGGAATTTTTATGATACAGCATTATCCGCAAATGTTTATATAATGAAATACATACTTTCATCATTTGTTCAGTTTTTTATAATGGGAGTTGTTATATCGTTGACATTTATAGCTGCTGAAGTGATTACCAGAGAAGCTTTTTCAAACAAACTTCAATTTTTGAAAGTTTGGTCCAGAAAAGTTGCTGCTTCAAGTAGAATCTTTAAATATACTTTATTAGGAATGTTTTTAGTGGCTTTATTTGTCAGCTATGAAATATTCTTTCAGATGATAACAGATAGTTTGCAGGGATGGTGGAGTCCTTCACGATCATTAATTGATCCAAATATACTATCCTCATATTTTCCCTGGCTGAATCCGATTGCAAGATCACTTCAGGCAGGTTTCTGGGAAGAATGTCTGTTTAGAGCGATTCCTATAGGAGGAGCATATCTTCTGGGTAGGAAATTTGGCAAGAAGAAATTATGGGTTTTTTCTGCATTGATATTGCAGGCTCTTATTTTTGGAGCTGCTCATGCAAACTATGCTCAGCAACCTGCATTTGCAAGGGTTTTTGAATTATTTATTCCATCAATAATTTTCGGTCTTTTATATATTAATTTTGGATTACTGCCAGGAATTATAATGCATTTTGCTTATGATGCTGTTTTAATGAGTACTCCAATATTTGTATCTTCTGGTGAAGGTATTTTATTGAGTAAAATAATTGCAGTAATATTAATAGCTTCTCCACTTCTAGTAGTTTTATATAGAAGATTAAAAAACAGGGGCTGGTACAGTATAAAAGATAAGGATTTAAATAAATCCTGGGAACCTAAAATAGAAGCAAGAGAGTCTGCTAAAACTATTACTAAGAAGATGCTTCCCAAAAATGCATTAAAAAGGTTTTTTATACTCGGAGTTATAGGTTTACTTGCCTGGACATTTTTTGGAAATTTTGATAAAGATGTTCCAAAGTTGGATGTTACTCGTTCCAGAGCAATAAAAACCGCCCAGAAAACACTTGAAAAAAATAATATTCATTTAAATGATAAGTGGAAAATATTTACAAGTATTCCTGCTGAAAATAATAACAATGATAAATTTATCTGGGAAAAAGGAAATAAGAGAGTATATGACAAGTTGATGGGCGAATATTTGGCTCAGCCCAGGTGGCAGGTAAGATTTGCAAAATTTGTAGGAGATGTTAAGGAGCGTAAAGAAGAATATCGGGTGATAATTTCGGAAGATGGTAAAGCTACTAAAATCCAGCATATAATACCCGAACACTGGAAAGGTGCAGAGCTTACAGAGAAAGAAGCAAGAAGGATTGCTGAAAATCACATAAAAGAAAAATTAAACATTCCGTTGGAAATGTTAGAGTCTGTTAAATCCAGTCCTCAAAAAAGACCCAACAGAAGAGATTGGACATTTGTATATAAAAATACAAATATCTATCCGCTTAAAACCGGTGAAGCTAGAGTAAGTGTTAATATTGCAGGTAAGAAAGTTAATAACACTCAAAAATACGTACATATTCCGGAAGACTGGAGCAGAGAGCACAGGAATATACAAAATACCAAAAGTTTATTCGGTAGAGTATCAAATATAATTCTGATAATATTTTTCATGATTGCAATAGGACTTGGAATTATAAAATGGAAGCATGATAAGTTTAATAAAAGTTTATTTATTAAATCAAGCATAGTGATATTCATTTTAAATATTGGTTCATTAATTCTGGGATTACCTCAAACCATGGTACATTTTCAAACATCTCAACCGTTTACGGCACAGATGTTTGTTTTTAATGCCATGAACGTAATTGGTCTTGCACTTGTTTCAATTGGCGCTGGATTTGTACTTGGATACATTCTGAACTGGACGTCGATAGAAAAGAAATTATCCTTTATTAAAACATCTATGCTGGGTCTATCAGTTAGTGCATTTACTTTTGGTTCGTATACAATTATTAAAAATTTTATTCCGAAAAGTCTTCCAGCATGGCCCAATTTGAATATCTTAAATACCTACTCACCGCTATTAGAGAATATAATTTCATCAGTTCTAGGATTTATACTTGGGTCTATAATTCTATATTTAATAGTTCTCACTGCAGAAAAGCTTACTAATAACTGGAACACCAGGAAGATAATTGGAGTAATATATTTTATAGTTATTGGATTTGTTATAATGGGAACAGGTGGAATTGAATCACTTTACGGATTTTTATTTGGAGGTTTAGCTGCAGGAATTGCTTTTATTATATTTTATCTATTCCTGTTTAGATATAATACATCAGTAATTCCGTTTATAGTTCTTGGATTAATGATATTTAATAACTTAAAAGAGGGATTTTTAAATGGATATACTAATTCCTTTTTGTATTCACTTATAGCTATAATCGCGGTAGCAGTTTTTGCCTATTATACTACTAAGAAGCTAATATTTACGGATTAATTTAAATAATTGATTGGATATCTGCAGGATTATTATTTCCTGCAGATATCTTTTAAAGATTAAAAAAGTTCGAACTTAGTTTTAAAATTTCTTAAGTAATGATTTTCAGCCTTCAACAATAAGGCAGAATAGTATGAAACAAAAAAACGATAGAAGATGGGACTGATAAGTTTTATTTTCTAGTCAATGCAAGTATTTTAATATCTTGATATTAAGTAAATATTACAGATAAAAAAATAAGTGACTTAAATATTTTTGTTTTTCTAGCTTTAGTTCTAAAACTTTTAAGAAATGTTTAAATCAAAAGGAGGGAAAACTATACCCCCCCCCCTCTAGATTTAATTTATTTGTTCTGGATAAATTTTGAGACATAAGGACTAACTCCTGGCTGTGATCTTTTAAAGTGACCTGAAGGATTGCCTTTTAAAAGTTCTTCAAACCATGCTTCATGTTCTGTTTCTTCATGTAATATTGCAGCAGATAATTCATAGGTTCTTGGATCTTTACCGTGTGTATAGTTACATATGTCTGTATAAACACTTACCGCGCAGCGTTCTGCGTCCAGCAGAACTTTAAGAATATTTTTAACAGTGGGATTCTCGGGTAAATACGCATCCATGCATGAGGCTCTATCAGCAAACTTGCGAATGTCTTTTGGAAGAGTTCCTCCTAGTTCATATATTCTTGGAGTTAATGCTTCAAAATGATTTCTGTCTTCAAGTCGGGCATCTTCAACAATTTCTTTTAATGATTCCCCTTCAAGTCCGGTAGTGTAAGCACGAAGAATGGTATAGTAATAATAAGTAGTAAATTCTGCAGAAGCGGCATCAATTAGTTTTTTTAATAAAACTTCAATATCAATTCCCGCTTTTTTTATTAATTCTATATTTTTTTTAGCCATCTTAGCACCTCCTTCCATTCTTAATAATAATTTAGTATTGTATTGCCCGGATGATTTTACAAGTATGGAGGAAATTATTTATATTTTATCTATTATATACAAAGAAAATATTTAATCGTGAAATATTTCATTAATTACTTGACACAAGTTCCAAGATAAGTTATAAATTAAATAGATAAGGAATTATCGATAAAAATTTATCGATAATAAAAAAAGAAAGGATTGTTATGGTTAATAAAAAGGTTGAAAAAGTTTCAATACCATCACTTAGAAGATTACCTCATTATTATCATTACATGAAGATATTAAAAGAAAGAAAAGTAGATTATGTTTCTTCTAGAAAAATAGCAGAGAAGATGAATTTGACACCAATTCAGGTTAGAAAAGATCTTTCTATAACTGGTGTTGAGGGAAGAGCAAGGGTCGGATTCAATATAAAGGAAGCTTTAGAGAAGATAGAAGAGTTTATGGGCTGGAAGGATAAAAAAGATGGAATACTTGTAGGATGCGGTGATTTGGGCTCAGCATTACTGGGCTATAACAATTTTGAAAACTACGGGTTTGAGATTGTAGCTGGTTTCGATGTAGATGAAAGTATTATAGGAAATGAAATTCATGGAAAAAAAATATTTCCTATTGAGAAGATGAAAAACATATGTGAAAGGCTTCATATTAATGTAGGTATAATTTGTGTTCCATCAGAAAGTGCACAAAATGTTGCAGAGAGAATGATCGATAGCGGAATCGAAGCTATCTGGAATTTTGCCCCTGCCGCTCTGGAAATACCAAATGATATTGCTCTACATCAGGAGGACATGGCTGCTTCTTTAACAATTCTGTTAAAAAAACATAGGAAAAATAGGTAATAATTTAGATATGGAGGTGTTTTATGGCTAAAGAATCCCTAAAGATGTTACACTTTGAAAAAATTTGTGAAATATTAAACGATTATAACTATCGTCCGGACAAGCTAATACCCATATTGAGAGAAATTCAGGAAGAATACAGATATCTTCCGGAAGAAGTAATGACATTTGTTGCTTCCTCTCTTGATATAAGTCCGGCAAGGGTATTTGGAGTTGCTACCTTTTTTGAACATTTCAAGTTAAGCCCTAGAGGAAAGTATGTAATAAAGATATGCGATGGAACCGCATGTCACGTAAAAGGTTCTATGGATCTATATAATACTATAAAAGATAAAATAGGGCTTGATGATGGAGAAGAGACTACCGATGACCTTTTATTTACTTTAGAAACGGTGTCCTGTCTGGGAGCATGCGGATTAGCACCTGTTATGGTTATTAATGATAAGGTTTACGGTCAGCTAACTCCTGAAAAAACAGAAGAGATAATAGAAGACATAATTGAAAAAGAGAAAGATAGAGAGGAGGAAAAGTAGTATGTGTATAAATTTTGAAAACATCAAAAACGAATATTCTGATAGGACAGAAAATATACAAAAAAGAATAATTATCTGTGCCGGAACAGGATGTGTGGCAAATGGATCCTTAGAAGTTTATGATGAATTTATAAAGTTATTAGAAGAAAAAGATATGGATGTTGTTGTTGATTTGTATAAGGAAAATAATGAAAAAAATGAGGGATATCATGTATCAAAAAGTGGTTGTCAGGGGTTCTGTCAGATGGGACCTCTTGTTGCAATAGAACCTAAAGGAATTCTTTATGTAAAAATTCAACCCAAACATGTAAAAGATATTGTAGAAAAAACAATAAAAAATGATGAAATAATTAGTGAATATCTCTATACAGATCCAAAAACAGAAAAATTTTGTGAAACAAAAGAAGAAATACCTTTTTACAAAGAGCAGAAAAGATATGTTCTTAAAGAATGTGGGGTTATAGATCCTTCAGACATTAAAGAATATATATACAGAGGAGGTTATGAGAGTGCAAGAAAAGTTTATACAGAGTACAGTCCTAAAGAAGTATGCGAAGAAATAACCCGTGCCGGCTTAAGAGGCCGTGGAGGTGGAGGATTTCCTACTGGAAAAAAATGGGAGTTTACCAGAGTAAAAGATTCAAAGAAAAAATATATAATTTGTAATGGTGATGAGGGCGATCCAGGAGCCTTTATGGATAGAAGTATAATGGAAGGAAATCCTCACAGTGTAATTGAAGGCATGATGATAGCAGCAAAGGCTGTAGGAGCAGATAAGGGATATATATATGTAAGAACTGAGTATCCGCTTGCTGTAAAGAGAATAAAAAAAGCAATAAGAGATGCAGAGAAAATGAACATACTTGGAGATAATATTTTTGGTACAGATGAAAGCTATCATTTGGAAGTAATGGAAGGTGCAGGAGCTTTTGTCTGTGGTGAGGAAACAGCATTGATGAGTTCTATTGAGGGAAAAAGAGGAATGCCTATGCCCAAACCTCCTTATCCTGCAGATAAAGGACTGTGGGAAAAACCCACAGTTATAAACAATGTAGAGACACTTGCTACAGTACCTCTAATAATTAGAGACGGCTCATCAGAATTTAGAAAAATAGGAACAGAAAATTCACCTGGAACCAAGGTGTTTGCTCTTACAGGTAATGTTCCCAATACCGGTCTTATAGAGGTTCCTTTTGGTACTACTGTAAGAGAGATAATTTATGAT
>CAZMFS010000073.1:0-7856 GCA_964565585.1 uncultured bacterium | reverse complement strand
TATATAAGCTTTAGCCCATTCTTTTGAACTATATTTTCCTTTTACATTTGAACTTATAATTAATTGATCAAAGGGAAGAAAATAAGAAATTACTGTTTCAGCATCATCCAGGAAATCATTTGGCAAAGCATGAGTTGGACTTATAATTTCTTTTAGCTTAATAAACATCTCATCACTGGCATTGGCAAATTTTACTATAGGTTCCCTCCAGTTAGTTTTAATTTCTTTTCTCTCTGAATAATCTTTTACATACTGAACGATTAATTGCTTTATCTTTTCCTTCAAATTAACCCCCTCCAGTAAATCCGATTTCGCTTTTAGACACCTGTCATATCACTTTTTATTCCCTAAAAAATACACAGCAAATATTTCTATAATCTGTCTAAATATTTTATTTGATACACGAGTATATACCCGGTAGTTTTTCTACTTTAAAATCATCAATAAAACAATTCCCTATATTCGTTTATTATTCATTTATTTAACTTTATTTTATACTAAAAATCTTATATTTACCACTTATAATTTCTAAAGATTTTTTTTGAAAAATTATTCCATTATTGATTAATACTCTTGCTTTGTACGAATGTCGAAACCCGGTTCAATCAGCAAAGCTGATTGAAATGAAAATTTAAGAATTAAACCAACTATGTAGGAATGTCGAGACTTTAGCCCTTTTGTTTATGTATCGTGCTTGTGCTTGTGTTCGTGTGTGTTCTGTTTTCTGTTATCCGAGAAAAACTTTGTAGGAATTGTATAAATGTGAAGACTTGCCCCCAATTGTTTTTATGGATTTTGATTATTAATTAATTTTCGGAGGTATAACTTTTAAACTTTGTGCTTTGTATGATGTCCGATGTACATTGAAGAAATTCAGACAGAGATTTTTAATCACATTTAATCTTCCAAATTTAATATTTTATCATCCAGATTAATGCTGAAAAAGATAAATCCTACAGCCAGCAAATCAATTACTATCCATGCCGCTTTAAATAATTCTACAGGTAAAAATGGATTGAATGTCAGAGCAATTATTCCGAAATACACGGTCCAGTTTTTATAATCATGGGCGTGATAAATGTAAGCTCCGTATGCGCATACGAAAAAGGTAATCAATCGCAATAATCGATAATAACCGTAGGGAAGATTAAAATTCCAATTAACAGCAATATCACAAGAACAATTTTAATTGATTTGAAAACTTTCATAGGAATCACCAGTTCCTTTTTACCAGATCTTCAAGACCAACAAAAATAGCACCCATTATATAAAGAATCAATGGCCAGCAGAAAAAAATTATTGCAAACAGCGGAGACCAGCCAAAGGTATGAATGGCCCCCATAATACCCAAAATTGTACCCACTATAGGGATATATGCTAAAGGTATAGCTATAAAGATAACTATATACCAGGGAATACCTATCCAATCTTCTAACCCACCCATAATGGCCGCTAAAGCAACTAGACCTATAACAAAATAAACAATATAAATTAAACAACCTAAAGTTTGTTTCATAAGCCCTCTTTTATTCAATAATTTCTATAGTTTTGCTATAAATATCATTTGATAAATTTAGTACAAAACTTGGAATAGCTATAAAATTAACATTCATATTTCCATCAATTATTAATGGTTTCCCCTCCCCTCCTCCTTTAATAGCCTGTTCGAATATAAAAGTAATACTTTTCCAATCCTCTCTTTCTATAGGAGGATGACTGTCAATCTTTTTATCTTCTAATACTTCTCTATATTCATTATTTTTTATAATATTTTTATCAATATAATTACCATAATCTTTGAGTATTAACTTCCTGTATTTATCTATTATATTTTTAACATTTTCATCAAGATTGTCCCTTAAAATCTGTGTTTGAATTGTATAAACAAAAGTAATTATCTCCTTTTTTACTCTTTTTAGATCATAATTGTTATCTTTATCAAGTTTTTTGAATTCTTTTAAATATCTATTTAATATACTGTCAAATATACTTTTAAATTTACTATCTATTTTTAATTTATCATCCTTTTCTTTTTTATCTAGTTTTGATTTATCTATGTAAACTTTACTAATATTATTAAAATCTTCAGGAAAATTTACCTTTACTCTCTTTGAAAAAATAAAATACAAAAGAAATATTGAAAACCAAAAAAAAGTTGCAAAACATTTCCATATTAAATTATTAAAAAAAAATGTATTAGTAATTGAATTACCAACTACTATAATAATTAATAATAATCTCAGAAAGGAATATACTATAAATGTGATAAATATGTATCTAATATATTTTGCTGAATGGTTTTCTAGATTTCTGACTCTTTTAGTTATATAAAAAAACAAAATAGATAAAACTAACATCAAAATATTATCAAATATTAACAACTGCCTTAGACTTTCAATTCCAGCAAACATATTTTTAGAATTTGTTAAATTATTAATTCCTCCAAGACTTACTATAAAACCTAACACTGAATTTATATAGAAAACGGAGGTGAAAAAAGAAAGCCACCCACCTAATCCTTTTAGATTTTTATACTTATCTTTTAATTTAAAATTTCTATTCATTTGTTCTTTTTTCTCATTGTATTTCATTACATCCTCCATATATATAATTTATAATATCAGTATTCCCATTCTGAAAAATATTAATTATCCTTTTTATACTTAATTTATTGTTATATTAAACTTAACCGTATTACCATCATTGTAATATAATACTACCGAGGTTGAAGCTTCTACTATTTTATCATTATAATTTTTAGTGAAATTCAAGTATCCTCCCCGATAAGTATACCCAGAATAATTAATTCCAGTATGCACATTACCTCCATTTGGAAAAGAAATAATAACAACTCTATCTCTTTTAACTTTAACATTTAAAGTATAATTTCTAAAAGCACCTGTACTGAAATTATAGTATTTTACTCTTGCCTTATACCATTGATTCTTAATAACATAATTTCTTTTATACTGATAATTTTGGATTCCTTGATTAAGTCCCTTTAAAAAACCTATCATATGTGCCTCATTGCAACTTGTAAAAAAAATCAAAGAAAATAAAGATAATATAATAAATAAATATTTTTTAAATTTCATATTATTACCTATATTTAATTACTATTTAAAATCTCAATATTTCCATAGCTTATGTTTATCCCAATAATCTTTATATCTTTTTTTCATTATTTTTGAACTAGTTTCATATGCTTTTTTTACCCAGTATTTGGCTTTTTTATAATTTTTTTGAAATAGTTTTCCTTTCAAATACATTTTTCCTAAAAGAAACATGTCTTCAGAATCTCCTTTTTTTGCGGAATTTATATAATATTCTTTAGCTTTATCTTCATTTTTTTCTACACCCTTTCCATTATAATACATTTCTCCAATTTTTTGCATAGCTTTAATATTTCCATTATTTATAGCTTTATTAAACCATTCAAAAGCCTTTTTATAATTATTATCTACACCATTCCCGTAGTAATATGAATTTCCTAAATTATATTGCGCTTCTGGATGTCCTTTTTCTGCTGCTTTTTTATACCATATAAACGCCTGTTTAGGGTTTTTATCAATTACTTTAACTGTTCTAAAACTCTTTTTCGTATTATATAAATTTGCTAATTCCAATTGGGCTTCAGTGTATCCATTCTCCGCTGATTTTTGTAACCAATTTATTGCTGCATTATGATCCTTAATTGTATGGGTTCCGAATCTTAAATCTTCATAAATATCATACTGAGCAACGCTATTACCGTTTTCAGCTGAAATTCTTAATAATTCAAAACCTTTCCTATAATCTTTTATAACTGATTCTCCTCGAAAATACATTTGCGATAAACGGTACTGAGCTTTATTATTATTTTTATCTGCAGCTTTTTTAAAATATTTGAAAGCTTTGTTAAAGTTTTTATCAATAAAATTCCCATAATAATCACCATGATAATACATATCTCCTAATTTATATTGAGCTTCTGTATTATTTTTATTTGCTAATTTTTGATATCCTTCAAATGCTTGTTTAAAATATTTTGAAGATTTCTTATCATTTTTTTTATAAATAAAACCTAAAAGATAATATGAATCAGTAAAGTTTTTGTTTGCTGATTTTTTCAATAAATTTTTAGCTTTCTTCATATTTCTTTCAGTACCTTTTCCATTTAAATACAATTTAGCTAATTCATATTGAGCTTTAGCATTCCCATAATTAGATGATTTTTTATACAACTTTACTGCCTTTTTAAATTGTTCATTATTATAATATTTTTTTCCTTTTAAATATTCTTCTTTTCCAGATTTACAAGCTGCTAGAAATAACATAAAAAAACATACAAATATTATTATTTTTTCCATACTAGCCCCCTATTTTAATATATATAAATAGATTTAATTCAAAATTGAAAATCTTGTGAGTAAAATTAAGTATTATGTATATTTATTTTAGCAATATAATAAAAAAAATCCAAGGGATTTTTTTAAATTGAAAATTGCAGTCAAGCTGGCCCTAAAGCAAGGCAAAATTGAAAAATTACTTTATAATTTTCGAGATTTGATATTTTGGGATAAGAAGTTAATAAAACAACTTTTTAACAACGAATTCTCACGAATTTTCACAGACTAAAGGTATATGTAATATTTTAATAAATTATTAAATGCAAAGAGACTAAAACATTGTACGAATGTCGAGACCCGGTCAATCAGCTTTACTGATTGAAATGAAGAATTAATAAGGAAAAATTAAGAATTAAGACCGATGTATTTCTGAAGCAAAACTAAAAGTTTTGTATTCCATTGAAATAAAGGGATAATAGTAGAATGAATATGTTGTTATTAATAATAAGAGGAAGAGATGTCATTCAAAATATTTAACCTATACAGAATTAGTATTTTTTCTAGACATTAACCTTTAATGTGTGAGCCCTTTTGTTTAGAAAACAATACCTTCGAAGAATAAATAAAAACATATGAAATACTTAAAAATAATATCATAAGAATCTAGTTGTTAAATTATCAAATATAATTTGAAATTAAAAGTATTAAAATAGATAAATTAAGGAAGATTACAAAATTGATATAATTTAAAAATTGCATAAATGGAAAAAATCGCCCCTTTAATATGTTAGAAAGATATTAAAAATTATTACCAATGGTAATTATTTTAATTAATTCATCTAAATTAATTAACATAGGATCCTCCTGTTACAAAAGCTTGATCCCATTTCTTATCATTCAAATCTCCGATTAACTTTTTATCCTGTGTTGGAGAATAATAGATAAATTTCTTATTGCCTTCATATATAGCAACTAAATCTAACAAATTGCTTATAAGCGAACTCTCCCTTGAAAAAAATATTAAATCTCCTTTTTTTAATTCTGACATATTCTTCTTCTTTGCTTCATCCTTCTGTACTTCAATATTATTTTCTATTGAAATCCCGGCCTTTTTGTATACTTTTTTTACAAAAATATCATAAGTTTTGTTAGCATATTTACTCTCTTCAAATTTTAAATTTTCTGCCCAATATACAATTTTATCTCTAATATCTAAATTATTTGGATCTATTTTATTTTCTTTTTTTGTTTTATGTTTTTTCTTTTTCTGTTTACTTTTAGAAATAGTTACTAAGAACCCTCTACGTCCTTTTGATGTTTCAATAAATTTTTCTTTTCCTTTATTTGATATTATTTTATATCTTGTGTTTATTTTTAATTTTTCTTTTTGATTTCCAATTACTAAATATTTATTTTTTGAAGATATTTTTTCATTATATCTATCCTTAATCTTTCTTTTAAATAAATATCCCTGAGTACCATCATATAATTCAATTAACTTTTTACCATTTTTGGTTGATAATATTCTATATCGTATGTTATTACTTAATTTAATTACTTTTCCATTGAATAACTTTAGGTATCTTTTCTTTGAACCAACTTTATATCTATACTTTGAATATTTAGCATACTGTTTTAAAAATTTTGGAATATTTTTTTTATTAATCCACCCCTCAAAGTTAAAATTTGAACTAACTAAATAATAATAAATATTATTATTCCTCTGGGATTTCCTTTTAATCATAAATCCTTTATTCTTCAATTCTTTCACTAATCCAGAAATATGGTTTGAATTTATATTAATTTCTAAAAACAAAACTTTTCTGTTACTAAGTTTTTTGAAATCTTTGACTCTATTTCCAAAAGAAATAATTATTGTATTGTTAATTTTAGTCATTTCAATATTATAACTATCTAATATATAATTTTCCTCCTGCATTTGCCTATCTACCTGTATAATGAAACTACCGGTATTATCCTGCTTTTTTCTAATACTGTTAATATTTGCTCCAGATAAATATAGAAAAAATCCTCTATCTTTTTTGCTTTCTGTTAGTGTAACATTTACATAAGAATAAATCTCTATAAAGCAAATAATAAATACTATTAAAAGTATGAATAACTTTTTATTTTTCATATTATCTCCTTTCAGATAATCAATCAATAATTTTAATATAATGCCATAAAACAATATTTAATTAATCTAAATTACTTTAATCAACTCCAATATCTTTTTCATCAACTACCTTAATTTCTAACTTTCCGTTATTTCTTTTTATGTTTATTTATATAATTAGTCTTTAATAAAAATAGAAAACCTTTTAAGTAAATTAAAATAGTATGTTTATTTATTTTAACAATATAATAAAAAAATCCAAGGAATTTTTTTAAATTGAAAATTGCAGCCAAGCTGGCCCGTAATTAAGGGTAAAGATGAAAATTGCAGTCAAGCTGGCCCTTAAGCAAGGGCAAAATTGAAAATCTAATAATTACTTCATAATTTTCGAGATTTGATATTTTTAAGGTAAGAGATTGATAAAAAAATAAACTTTTAACAACGAATTCTCACGAATTTTCACAGACTAAAGGTATATTTAATATTTTAATAAAATATTAAATGTAAAATAAAGTATTTAATTTTCTTTATTTAGAAGAGAAACTAAAATATTGTATGAAAATCGAAACCTCCCCAATTATTTTCGCCTTTCTTATCATGTTCTATTTGTTTAAAAACATATAGTATTATGAACCCGCAAACAAAGCACTAGAAATTACTAGAGAAAATATAAAAAATGAGATTAATTTAACAAGTACTTTTTTGCTGTAAGCTAACTTAAAAATCTTTTTGATTGACCATAAATATAAATTATAGGCAGTTAATCTAAATACAAAAAGAACAATTGGAATACCAATTAATGCATCAGATTCGTTATGAAGTGAACTATCAAAAATAAGAGGAATTATTGTAGCTATTCCAATTACAAAAACAAGCATAATCTCTTCAGCAATTTTACCTTTTGTTTTTTCTTTCATGATTTCTCCCTCTTTAAATAATTACAAACTAACACTTTCTCCCATCATATCTGAAAACTTACCTTTAGCCTGCATCCATTTGAAGTTATTATTAGAGCTGTGATATAATCCTAAAAATCCGTAATCATAAGCCTTTGTATAATTATCATTTTTCCCCTCTAAATAAGCTTTTTTGGTCGAATATAAATACACAATTACATAATCTTTATACTTAGCCTCTCCTCTGAAATTATTAACAAAGTTATAAATATCATTTTTGTCCAATTTTTTTAGTGGGGTTTTTACTAATATTTTATACTTAGATCCATACACATTATCTTTATATTCATAATTAATAGTTTTGTCCAATATTTCATAATTTTTTAAAGAAGTTTGTTTTATTTCTACAGATTTTTTAGTTTGCTGATTTTTATTATCATTATTAACCAATAATACTGAAGCAACAATAATAATTAGTATGATTAGAAAGCATCCACAACCTTTTTTCATTTTCTC
>CAZMFS010000072.1:0-7905 GCA_964565585.1 uncultured bacterium | reverse complement strand
TCTTCTGAATAGATCCTTGGCTTTTTCTCTTAATTCCTTTTTTTCCTTTTCAGTAATATTTTTTTCAGCAGCTTCCCGTTTCAATTCTGTAATTGCCAGCTGTTGGGCCTGACTTCTTAAATCCTTCAATACATCTTCAGACAGTTCACCTTCATAGAGTTCCTCATTTTTCTCCTTTAACTGCTCAAAATGTTTCTCTACAAGTTCCTCATTGTTTTTTACTTTATCCATAATTTCTTCTATTTTTTTATTATCTAGATTATCTACTTCATCATCAATCTTATTTTCCAAATATTGATTATAAATATTTTGAACAGTAGGTTTAAACTCAGCCATTTTTTTCTCGGTCATGAAACCTTCTAAAGATTCAAATAAAGGTTTTTCTTCAGGTGGTAGCTCGCCTCTTAAACGTTTATAGGAACCAACAATTTTTGCCAGGTCCTGAATCTTCTTTTTTGCTTTTGTAATAGCTGCTTTATCTAATATGACATTCCCTTCGGAGGAACATCCCAGTACAAATATTAACACCATGCCTACTAAAATCCATTTAGTAATTTTACGCATACGATTACCCCTTTCTTCTTTTTTTGATTATAGTAGATTAAAATGTGCTTTCTGTCAATGTTTATTTACCTTCTCTTTTTTCAATTTCTTTTTTAACAACATCGGAAAGTCTTTTAATTCCTTCTTCTATTTTATCTTCTGAGCAGTAAGAAAAATTCAATCTACATGTATTGCTTCCACCATCATCTACATAAAATGCATTTCCAATTACATAAGCCACATTTTGGTCTATTGCTTTATAAAACATATCTTCTGTATCAATGTATTCCGGAACCGTTAGCCATAAGAACATTCCACCTTCAGGTTTTGTCCAGGATATATCATCTCTGTCCGGCATATATTTTTCTAAAGCATCAAGCATAGCTTTTCTTCTCTTTCTATATATCTCTACATTCTTTTCAATTCTCTTTTTAAGATATCCTTCTTTCATATAATAAGCAGCTACTCTTTGTGAAAATGGTGGAGTACACAAGTCCATCGCCTGTTTAGCTACAATATACTTATCAAGAATCTCTTCGGGACCAACAATCCATCCAAGTCTAAATCCAGGAGCAAATATTTTTGAAAATGTATATAAACTAACTGTATGTCCTTTATCATCCAATGAGTATATAGAAGGTACATTTTCACCCGAATATCTTAAATTACGGTATGGAGAATCTTCAATGATTAAGAAATTATATTTATGAGCAAGATTAATTAGCTTCTGTCTTTTTTCTTTGGACATTGTAATTCCAGCTGGATTTTGAAAATCCGGAATAACATATACAAATTTAAGTGTTCTTCCCTCTTCTTTAAGTTTTTTTACTTTTTCTTCAAGGATTTCCATGTTCATACCATCATCTTCAAGCGGAACACCTATCATATCGGCACGATAACTTCTAAATGCTCCTATTGCACCAACATAGGAAGGCATACCTAAAACAATAGGATCTCCAGGATCCACAAATATTTTTGCAGTCATATCAAGTGCCTGCTGTGAAGCAGTTACTGGAAGTACATTTTCAATTTTTAGTCCTTCTATACCGTCCTCTTCAAGCAGTTTTATTATTTCTTCTCTTAACATTTCATCGCCTTCAGTAGCACCGTACTGAAGAGCTTTCGTTCCTTCTTTCTGAATAACTTCATCTACAATATCGCCTAATTCATCTTTTGGAAATGTTTTAGGAGCCGGTAACCCTCCTGCAAAAGATATAATTTCAGGCTTGTTTGTTAATTTTAACAATTCTCTGATAACAGATCTTTTTAGATTATTAGCATTTTTTGAATACAAATTTTCAATCCCAGAAATCATGAGATACCTCCTTTAATTAATTAATTTCTTTAATTTTAAAGCTTTTTGCTTTTTATTATTAGCTTTAAATATATAAGAACCCACTACAAAAACATTAGCACCGGCTTTCTTAAAATCCGCTATATTCCTATCATTTATACCACCATCTACTTCAATATCAACCTGTTTATCAAACATTTTCCTTGCTTTTTCAACTTTGGATAACATTTCGGGTATGCATTTTTGTCCTCCAAAACCCGGTTCTACGGTCATTATTAAAATTCTATCAATATAATTTTTTATAGGTTTAAGAAGTGAAACGTCTGTTCCAGGAGTTATGGATATTCCCGATTTAGCATTTGCATCCCTAATATTTTTTAAAATTATATAGCTGTGCGGAGTAGCTTCATAGTGAAAAACTATAAAGTCACTTCCAGCATCATAAAATTTCCTCCAATATTTAGAGGGATTATCTATCATAAGGTGGGTATCAAAAGTGATTTTTTCATACTTCTTTTTTAGAGAAGACAATACCTGTGGACCGTAGGATATATTATTAACGAAACTACCATCCATTATGTCAAAATGAATCTCATCAATAGAATCAATTACTTCATCTATGTCTTTTTCAAGGTTAAGAAAATCAGCATTTAGAATTGAAGCTGAAAGCTTAAAGTCCATCAACACCTTCTTTTTTTAAGACACAAGCAAACATTCCATCCATATCATCTGATGGAGGATAGATTTTAACTATCCTTTGCTCTTTTAAAGTATCATTATTTAAATAGTTTTTCAAATATTTTTTATTTTTTATATCTTTTATCTTAAAATTTTTATTTTCTTTAAGAAATTCTCTGATTACGGTTTCATTTTCCTCCTTATTCAATGTACATGTTGAATATATTATTTCACCATCATTATCCACTAAAGAAGAGGCATGACACAAAAGTTTTTTTTGTAGATTTTTTAAAGAATCAATATCATTGCTTGTAATTCTATATTTAATATCGGCTTTTTTCCCAATAACCCCCAATCCCGAACAGGGTGGATCCAGAAATATCTGTTTAAACTTCCTTTTGGGCTCATAATTTAAGAAATTTTCATTTATAATTTTAACATTTTTACTTTTTAATTTATTTATATTCTTTTTTAATCTTTTTAATCGTCTTTTGGAACTTTCAACAGCAAACAGTGAAAAATTTTTTGGATTAATTTGGCTAAAAAACGTAAGCTTACCTCCCGGAGCACTTCCAATATCAAGCAAATCACCTTTCAGGGGATACATAAGCTGGGAGATAATCTGTGCAGCCCTGTCCTGAATATAAAACCAGCCCTCATTATATCCCACCAGTTCGGAAACTTTAACATCGTCCATAATTCTTATATGAAATAAAAGTTTATCCGAAACCCTAAAATGTATATTTTCTTTTTTTAATTTTTCAATATAATCTTCTCTCTTTATTAAATTCGTGTTAACTCTGATATCCAAATAATTTTGATTATCAAAATACTTAAAAAGTTTATCGAGACGGTCCAGACTATAACTTTTTAATAATATATTAACCAAAGATAGAGGATAAGAGTATTTTACTGAAAGGTATTTTTTTCTATCCTCCGGAAGTTTATAGTTTTTATCATTGCGTAAAAAATTCCTCAATACAGCATTTACAAGATTCTTATCATTTGAACTTACATTTTTTGTCAGATCTACAGCTTCATTTACTGTTGCGTAGTTTTTTGAAGAATCATTAAACAGAAGCTCATAAAAAGCAATTTTTAGTACCACCATAGTTTTTTTTGAAACATTTCTGTTTAAATAACTTTTAATTATGTGCTCGAGAAATAATTTCTTTTCAACAATTCCCTTTACAATCCTGTAGCTAAAATCGGATAATTCTTTACCGGCAAGTAAATCATCTATGAAAAAATTTGATTTTTCCCATTTATAAACTATTTCATATATATTTTTTCTTTCTTTCATTAAATTAAATTCACTCCAAACTCTTTTTTTAATATTTTAACAAATCTATTTATGGGGAATCCAACAATATTGTAATAATCCCCAACAATTTTTTCTATCAAAAAACCGCCAAAACCCTGGATAGCATACCCTCCTGCTTTATCATGATAAACAGCATTTTCTAAATAATTTTCAATCTCTTTATCATTAAGCCTCATAAACTTAACTCGGGTTTTTTCTACAAATTCCCTTTGAATATCATGTTTCTTCAAGCTAACTCCTGTATAAACAAAGTGAGTTTTGCCCGATAATTTCTTAAGCATTTTAAAAGCCTGTTTATGACTTTCAGGTTTGGTTATAATTTCATCAAAATAGACTATGGTATCTGCAGTAACTATTATTGTATCATTACAATCAATCTTATTTTCTATCTTTTTCATCTTTTCAGTAGATATTACTTTAACAAATTTATCCGGCTTTTTAATGTAGCTGTACTTGGATTCATCAATATTTGGTACCACAATTTCGAACTCAACACCTAGTTCTTTGAAAAGCCTTTTTCTTCTTGGAGAGGAAGATCCAAGTATAAATTTACTTTTCATTTTTACTTTCCAGCATTATGGTAACAGGGCCGTCATTAACAAGGTTAACTTTCATATAAGCTCCAAACTCACCGGTCTGTATATTGTTCATCCCTTTTGATTTTGCATAATCAATAAAATAGTTATACATTTTTTTAGCTTTTTTAGGTCCAGCAGCATTATTAAAAGAAGGTCTGTGGCCCTTCTGGGTATCTGCATGCAATGTAAACTGAGATACAAGAAGAATATTTCCATCAACATCCTCAACAGAGTAGTTCATTTTACTGTTTTCATCCTCGAATATTCTCAAATTCCTAATCTTATAAAACAAATATTCTGCATCCTTTTTTGTATCTTTTTGCCCTACACTTAATAGCACCAATAAACCTCTATCTATACTGCCGGTTTTTCCCCCATCTACAATAACAGTAGACCGGGTTACTCTTTGAACTAAAGCTTTCATCTTATTAGGACGCCTCCTCCTTCAACAATCTCATTATTTTTATTTAAAAGCAGATAATTAAAAGGGTATTCAAAATAATTGGCAGAATCAGTATTAAACAATAAAAGAAATTTTTTATTTTCTCTAAAAGTAGCTATAAAATTTTTATCATAATCTATAAATCTATTAGTTTCTGTATAAAAACCATTTTTATCTAATTTGATATTAAACATTTCTACTAACCTATCGGGAAGTTTTTCTCCATAATAAACTATATTATCGGTTTTTTTATCCGGCAAATCCCTTCCAGTTATTTTTTTCCATTCTTTTTTTGTTTTTAAATCACCATCCAGTGCTGAAACTTTGCCGTTAAAAAACTCCCTTATAGAAGTATGCAGATCGTTTGTTTCCCTTAATAAATCCCAGCTTTCTCTTTCAGAATCATATTCAAAATAGTTCATACTATTTTTTTCAAGTTTATACCCTTTTTCATTTATAAATATTTTTTCTTCATTTCTTACGGGGTAAGAAAAAAGCTTTATATTATTGCAATAAACATAAATATTTTTGCTTTCTTTTTTCAAAGAACAGGTAAAATATTTTGATTCATAATTCATTAGCTGATTAATCTCTAATTTTTCCACTTTGTTATATTTTATATTGCTGCTTATAAAATTGTAATAAGTATCAATATTTCCATATTCCAGATGGTTAAAAAGCTCTATCTGGTTTATATACTGAACAGACTTATAACTTATAAGATTGGATGATTTTAAATAATCTTTATTAAATTTGTTATATAAGAAAGTAATATCATAATTTTTTAAATTATTTTGTAATATAGAATCACCTGAATTATAAATATCATACTTCGAAAAGATATAAATTTTGAATCTATTTTCCAAAGGATACTTCAAAAAGTAAGGAAATAACTTATATTTTTTAAGATTCCAGAAAATAAAATTTATTTTATATCCTTCATCAATTTTATTACTTACAAATTTAACAAAATCAATATAATCAAGAAAGCTAACATCTCCGGAAAAATTATATATTAAAAGATTTGGACATGCAATCTGATCCTTCTCAAATCTATAAAATTTTAAAATATCCTGGGTTTCATCCAAAAACATTATATTAAGCTTTTTAACATCCGGTTTTTTATTTATTGCATAGAATTTATAGGTTTTATTATCGATAAAAGAATCAAATCTATATGTTTGAACCTTCATATTTATAGGAGTTACTTTGCCAAAAATTTCAAATTTATTTTTTATCTCATTTTTCTTTTTTAGATAATAAAAATTTATGGAATCCTCTAAATCTCCATACCTAACAGTTAGCTTATTATTTTCTTTTAAATTTTTTCTTTTAAAACTAATAGAAATATTATTAAACCCCTTATCTATTTTATAATTAAAATTTCTTTTATCTTCATTTAAATAAACCTCTATGGATTTATCAAAACTATCACGCACAAAAAGTTCGAAATCAATTTTTAATCTTTGAGAATCCAAATAGAGAGGGTTATGAAGATTTAAATAACTTTTATCCTTTTGATTGAAGTATAAGTTTACATAATCTTCTATAAGTGATACTTTTTTACTATTATTCCTATCATAATCATAAATCTGATAATTCATTTTAAGAGGTATGTTTTTAAAATAATTAATCTTTTCCCAGAAAATTTTAATTTCAAAAAAAGTTTCATTCTTGCATTTCTCAAATTCAATATTTGAATTAAGATTGGATTCCTTGATAATTTTACCATCATTTAAACCCCATTTAATATAATAAAGTTCGTTATTATTTATTTTAAAATAGATATAATTATGATCGCCCTCAAAATTATCTTTTAGAGGAACTAACTGATTATCTCTTTTTCTTATCTTTAAAATCAGATATTTATCATTAAAATCCAGATTCATTACAGCAGAGATATCATCTTTTCCAAAAAAAGGACCGTTTTCAACCTGATCTTCAAATCCCAGGTACAATCTGGGGTATTCGGAATTGTTATTTGGATTAATAGTATAGCTGGTATGTATATCACTATTGAAAGAGCTTTTTTCCAGATCCAGTGCTGAAATGTTAAAACAGAATAAAACTAAAATAAAACTTATTATTATAAATTTAAAATAATATCTCAAACCCAACTCCTAATCCGAATTCGTTATAATTCTTTATAGATTCCTCAGTTCTATACATATTATAATCGAAACTCATGCTGATGTTAAGCTGATTCGATAAAGAATATTTTCCCTCCAAACTATTTGTAATTTTATAATAATTAGCATTGTTTTGGTTTTTATACCATTTTTCATCATAATCAAAAGAGTAATTTAATTTTAAGAAAGTTGATTCTCTCTTCTTTTCATCGGAAAGAAACACCCCAATTACCCTTGAGGATCTAACAAAATGACTTAGCTTAAAATTCGCCCTCAAATTATTAGTTTCTGAAGGAGGATTCTCCCCAATTTTTCGTATTTCATTATCCAGTTCAACAGACATATCAGTTTCAAGAGCATTCGTCCATTTAATATCCCAGTTAAAAGAAGGATTCTTACTGACAGTTTTTCTTAATGTATTAGAACTTTCTGTCTCTGTATCTGTTTTCTCATAAGAAAATGTCATATTCTGTTGATTCATTATCCCCATAACATATTTTAACAGAGGTACTTTTTCAAAATTTCCTATAGCCACTTCTATATCGGGCCATATTAATTTATTTGTCTCGCTTGAGTTAGTGCTTCTATAAGTTCTATTTTCAGTAGAATACTCGTATCCAAGCTCGAAGCTGGCAATTTCAAAAAGGTCTGTTTCATATCCGATTTCATACCTGTCCAAAATATTTTCCGAAACTGGATCTATATCTTCCTCAAAAGCATCAAAATCTCCAACCAATAAAGTCCAATCATAATTTGTATCTACTAAATCATAGGAACGGCTGGTGCTGTTCTCATAATTCAGTTCAATCTCAAAATCGTTTTTAAAAATACCTGTTTTTTTCATTATATCAATAAGACTGAAGGTTATCCTGGAGGAATAATTTCTATCTATATCATAGTCTGTAGAATAGTAATTT
>CAZMFS010000071.1:0-8189 GCA_964565585.1 uncultured bacterium | reverse complement strand
TTTCATTCTACCATAATAAGTTAATACTTTAACATTTCTTATAATATCTGAGATAGAATTTTCATAAAATCTTGCATTAATATAGATTGGTCCACCAATTGTCCCTGGTAAACCATAAAGAAATTCTGTCCCCTTTAACCCGTTATTATATGCAAAAATTGAAAATATTGAAGAATCTACTCCAGAAGAAACAATAACTCTTTTTTCATTAACCTCTATATCTCTATTATTCAGATGAACAACAAGGCCATCAATAGTGTCGTGAGTAACTAAGATATTGGACCCTCCACCCAAAATATATATCTTTTCATTACTTATTGAAGCCCACCCAAGAATTTTCTGCAAATTTTCAATATTTCCTTCAAAATTATGGAAATATTTTGCTTTAGAACTAATTAAATAAGCATTATAGGGTTTGATTGATTTGAACTTTTCAATATTTAATTTTGACATACACTTATAATAAGAAAATTATCATAAGCGGTCAAGCTGAAACTTAATAGACTATTTTATAAATCTGTAATAAAGAGCTTCCATCTTTTCAGCAGGAGATTTTTCCGCCAGCCTTTCTTTCTTCCATTTTTTACAATTATTTTTAATTTTCTTATAAAATTTTTTGTCATTAACCAGCTTGATAACTTTTTTAGCTATCTCTCTGTAGTTCCCTACCTCTACCAAAAAACCGTTAAAGCCATCTGAAACCAGTTCTGGAATTCCTCCAACATTTGATGTGATTACCGGGGTTTCGTGAAATATTGATTCGGCTATGCTTACTCCAGGAGATTCCATTTCAGATGGAAGTACAGAAATATCAGTATCAGCATAAATATCTTCAATATCCTGTCTAAATCCTGTAAATATAACATATTTTTCAATCTCAAGTTCACTAACAAGTTTTTTCAGTTCTGTCAAATAAGGACCGCTCCCAACAATTAAAAATCGAATATTCTCAATTTCTTTTAAAATCAAAGGAACAGCTTTTAATAAATATTTATGTCCCTTCCAATCTACCAGTCTTGTAATAATAGATACTACAATCTTATCTTCAATACCCAGTTCTTTCCGTACTCTATTTTTTCTACCCATTTTTTCAGGAGGATTAATAGTTAATACTGGATAGATTTTATTTTCAAAATTATTTAAATCGGGAAAGGACCTAACAAGAGTATTTTTGATAGCCTTACAGCTTGTTATTATATAATCAGTAAGCTTGTTATACATCAGTTTATTTATAAAATTATTCTCAATTGGAAAATCTACATGTCTGGTATGAACCAGTTTAATTTTTAAAAAAAACTTTGAAATAATTCCACCAAACCAGTGATCCTGATGGGAATGAGTATGGATGATATCCGGTTTTTCCCTCAAAACAATAAAGAATATTATAAAAAAAGTAAAGATATCGAGATCTCCCAGATAAAATGCTGAATAGATTTTACCCGGAAATATATTATCAACTTTCGAGTTTTTTCTTGAGATTAGAATTTCTTTATGATTCTTTTTAACCAGCTCTTCAGCAATACTTGAATATCTTTTCTGCCCTCCACCAAATCCATTAAATGAATCAAGATGCAGAATTTTCATATTTTACCTCAGGCATTGAATTGAATATCATATAGTTTCTTATAAATCGGTGACCTTTCAAGTAATTCTTCATGTGAACCAATATTAACAATTTTACCCTCATCCATAACAACTATACGATCCGCATCAAGAATTGTTGATAATCTATGTGCTACAATAAATGTCGTTCTATTCTCCACAAGATTATCTATAGCTTCCTGTACATACTTTTCAGATTCACTATCAAGAGAGGAAGTTGCTTCATCAAATAAAAGAATTGCAGGATCTACAAGAATTGCTCGAGCAATGGCTAATCTCTGGCCCTGACCCCCTGAAATTTTAGCTCCCCTTTCGGCAATGTCAGTATCATATCCTTCTTCAAAGTTTTCAATGAAATCATGGGCATAAGCGGCCTTAGCAGCTTCAACAACTTCTTCTTTAGTAGCATCAGGTTTTCCATATTTAATATTACTAAAAACAGAACCTGAAAATAAGAAATTATTCTGCCCAACTACTGATATATGTTTTCTTATATTATGAACATCAAAATCCTTTATATTTATACCATCAATTAGGAGTTTACCGCTATAAACATCATGCAATCTTGGAATTAAATTTATTAGAGTAGTTTTTCCGGCCCCACTTGGACCGACAAATGCAATTGTTTCGCCCTTTTTTACAGTCAAATTTATGTCTTTTAATATATCAGTTTCACTGTACTTGAAATATACATTTTTAAATTCTACTTTTCCTTTAATTTCATCTTTTTTTATTGTTCCATTATTATCAAGAATCTCGTTTCTTTCTTCCATCATATCAAATATTCTCTTTGCAGCACCTGAAGTTTCGTTTATAAAGATATGTAAATTGCTCAATCGTCTAATTGAGTTCGAGGCATTTCCTGCTAAGGTGAAAAATGCCATAAAATCTGCTACGGACATTTTACCCTGAATTATTTCCTTACCGCCGATCCAAAACACAATTATTAAAGCTATATACCCAAATAATTCTATAATAGGAATATGCATAGTTTTTGCTTTAATTCTTTTCATTGCAATTTTAAAAAAGCTTGCATTTCTATCTTCAAATTTATCATATTCTCTTTCTTCAGAAGTAAATAGTTTTACAACTTCCATGCCCTGGATAACTTCCTGAAGAACCGAAACAGTTTTTGCAAGCTTACCCTGTGTTTTTTCAACATATTTTTTCATAAATTTACCAAGGTAATGCAGGAAAACAAGCATTATTGGAATAGCAGCAAGAATAATGAGAACGAGTTTGAAATTTATTGTAATCATCAAATACAAAGCTATTAAAAGAGTTGTACTATGAGTAATCATATCGGGAATTCCACGCTTGAAGAAATTCTGTATTTTGTTTATATCATTTGTCAATCTTGAGATTATATCTCCGCTTTCCATGTTTTTAAAAAACCTCATTGGAAGATACAGTATTCTTCTAAAGGAATCCAGCCTTAGATTAACAATCAATCTATAGCCAAGATAATTCAATGTATAATCCTGACCGAATTTTGAGAGAGATAAAACAAGAACATTAAATATACCAAGTTGAATAACAGTATATAACTGGTCTAAGCCGGTATCATCAGTCTCTTCTACTGCTTCAATAAAAAACTTTACTATATAAGCAAGGCCGTTTTGAGTAGCTCCCAGAAGAACCATAAATACAATTGCAAACGGATATATATACCAATATTCCTTTATATATGCAAATAATTTTTTTATCTCTTTCATAAATCTCCTTTTCAGGTATTATACAATTTAAAATACTAATGTCAAGAATTGTAGATTATACAGTTTAATAATGAATTTATAAAATAATAAAAAAATTTAAATATCTATAAGTAAAATTACTCTTTATCTTCCATAATTTCAATAATTTTAAGCTCCGAAGTCATTGCATACAATCCCGATAATAAGGAAAGATAAAATCCATAAACTCCATCCCTAAATCCTCCTCTGCTGATATATTTATCAAGAAACATATGGAAAAATCTTACAATTGAATACAATCTAATTTTAGTCTTGCTTTTTTGGGGATTTTCATTATATTTCTGTCTAGCAATAAGAGTAGTATATTCTTTCATTTTATTTATATATTGATCTATTGTATCATATGTATAATGAATCATATGTTCTTTTAAATTTTTAACTTTTCCATCTACAAGAATCTTTTCATGTACCTCTCTATCAAGGGTAACTTTATGCCTATTCTTTTTAAACAACCGGAGACTTCTTGCAGGCCACATATGCTTCATATGACGGCCAAAAGCGAAATTCTTTCTTGGAATTTTATAACCATAGATATTATCTTCATTTTTTTTCTTTGTAATCTCAATAATTTTGTCTTTCAATTTTTCTGTAACTCTCTCATCTGCATCCACCATCAACACCCAATCACCGCTGCACTTTTTTATCCCAAAATGGCGCTGCTCTGCATATCCGGGCCAGCTGTTTAAAATCAGATTTGCACCTGAATTTTTTACAATTTCACCTGTGGAATCTTCTGAATACGAATCAACCACAATAATTTCATCTGCAAATTCTACGCTTTTTAAACAATCCTTAATGTGGTTTTCTTCATTATAGGTTAAAATCAATACCGATAAATCCATATTATCCTACTCTTTAATATAATTTTACTTATTCTTGAAACATTTTTTCTCATTTATTATAAAAAGAGGGTGATATATGTCAAGAACAGTTTAGTTGAGCAATTAATTTATGATAGATTTATAATTCTATCAAACATTTCTTTATTTTTAGTAATATTCGATGAATTACCATATACAAACAATTTCGAATTATTTATCAGCTTTTTAATCATATCAACCTGCTCATAAATCAAATCCTTATTAGTTGAAATAATCTCTTTTTTAATTTTCTGTAAATATTCATCCGTTATACCAATAATCTTCTTCTTAAATGCCATTTCTCCCTTCATTCTAACAGAAAGCTGTGACTCAAAATTTGAAATAGCTCCAATAATAAACCTTGTTAGTTCATTTTCTGTCAGTTCCAGATTTTTTAAGTACTCAGGAAGGTCATCAAATACCTTGAGAGTTTTTATCAAATTTGGATCACTGTAGGAGGCAAGATAAAACATCCCGGAGGCAGATATTACACTCCATGTGCCATAAGCTCCTCCTTTAATTCTTATTTTATTATATAAATATTCCTTGCTTATTATTTGATTAAGAACAAGCATGCTTCCATGGAATTCATAGCCATATTTTTTAAAATTATCGCCCATATAAATATACTGAAGTTCTGATGAACTGGAACTAACTCCCTCATTTTTGTATTTTATTTTTAATTCATAATCACAGGACACAAATCTTTTTCTATTTAAATATTTTTTTAAATTTTTAATATTCTTTCTAACTGCCTGTTTGTTCTGTTTTTCAAGAATAGCTCCCACCTTCATATTGTTAATATTGAAAATTCTTTCATAAACATCTATTAATTTATCTTTAATTTCTATTTTTTTACTTTCAAAATTTTTATAGAGACCTAATATAAATTCATAATAACTGTACCCATCAATCAAATCCTGATATACGCCATACCTGGATAAATAGGATTGAAGTCGATTACCCCCAAAAGATTCTCCTGAATAACTGTACTCCATTTTTAATTCTGAATAAATCTGTCTAATAAGCACTTTTAACCTCTGAAGATTGTCAAATTTTGTATTTCTTAAAATATCTCCCATTATATTTAATAGTCTTTCTAACTTGTCCGGTATAACCTTAGTAGACACGATAACAAGCGGAAATATATTATCTGGATTGTTATCAATTTTCCAGCAAGTTGACTCATAACTGATTCCTCCTGAATTGATTCGTATTTGATTTGAAAGATCATCATATGAATAATTCTTCGTATCAAGGTCCTCCAGTAGATCCACAAGTAAACTTATATAGGGAATATCTTTTTCTCTAACTGCTGAACTATCAAAATAAAGGTAAAAGTATATAATATTGTTCGTAGCTCCATAATAGAAATTTGTTTCTATACCATGGATATTTTCTTCATAAACTGGAAATTTATTTGCCCTTTCATTAAGATCTTTTCTTTCTAAAAGAGGTATTTTATCAAGTTCTTTAGCATCAATTTTTTTATCCTGTTTTTTTTCTAGATTTTCAGTTTGTATAAGCAACTCTTCTAATTCTTCTTCTTTCAAATCATCTTTAACTTTCTTTAATTTTTTTTCTTCCTCCGCAAGCTTACTCTGTAACAATCCCCTTTCTGGATTCAATAACAATGTACTTCTATGCTCATTATTAATAAGATATTTTTCAATAACTTCTTCAAAATATCCGGTGTTAATGTTTTTTTTAAGAAATTTTAGTATACTTTCATATTTTAAAGGTTTTAATGGGTTAGTTCTAAAAAGCCAGTTCGATAGAATCTTAAAATTATATACAATACCCCGAGAGTAACCGTTATATTCTGCTTCTCTAAGATTGAACTCCATATCACTTATTGCTGCTTTCAATAAATCTTTATCCAATCCATTTTTAACTGAATTTTGTAATTCTTCATATATAAAATTTTCAAATTTATTTTTATAATATGGTTCTGTATTAATTAATATAAAAGAAAGAACAGTTTGTTTCATGGAACTATCAAATGAACCTACAAAATCATCTCCCCATTCCTTATCAATCAATTTTTTCTTTAAAACTGCTGCCGGGGAATTAGCAAGAACATTATTAATTATTTTCATAGTAGCTTTTAATTTTAGTTTTTCAGCCCTATCAATCATCCAGTTAATTGAAATAAAGCTTTTATTTTTTTTCTCTTCAATTTGTGAAATAGAATAATTATATTTTTTTTCAACAGGATTTTTGAATCTCTCCTGAAGCTTTATTTTACTATTAATTTTCTTTTTATTGTATTTAGATAAATAATTATTGTTTATCAGTTTTAATTCCTCATTCAAGTCGCCTTCACCATATAAAAAAATATATGAATTTGAAGGATGATAGTATTTTTTATGAAATTTAATAATGTCATGATACTTTAGTTCAGTTATTTTTTCGGGAATTCCTCCTGAATTGTATCTATAGATAGTATCAGGAAATAAAGAATGCAATATATAGTTCCATAACTGTGAATAAGGAGAAGAAAGTTCTCCCTTCATTTCATTATAAACAATTCCATTTATTTTTAAGGGATCCTGTCTATTTTTTAATATATAACCCCACCCCTCCTGCTTTAATATATTTTTTTCTGAATAAAAAAGAGGATTGAATACCGAATCAAGATATATGTCCATTAAATTGTAATATTCCTTGCTATTGATGCTACTAAATGGATAAATTGTACGGTCTGAACCAGTATAAGCATTTATAAAAGTTGTCATAGATCCCTTCATTAATATTCCGAAAAGATCCCTCACAGGATATTTTTGTGAGCCCATTAGTACAGAATGTTCAAGTACATGAGCTATTCCATTATCAGAATACGGAAGAGTTTTAAAAGTAATAGAAAATGCTTTATTTTTATCATTATTTTTTATTTTAATCAATTCTGCATTTGTTTTCTTGTGTTTAAATAGATATACCAAAGAATTAATTTCATTAACATATTCCTTTTTTAAAAGTTTGAATCCGTGAATCATCAAAATACCTTTCATTTTAGAGAGCTTATTAATAGTATTGCATAAAACAGCAACAGTTAAATTTCTGATTTAAAAATCATATAAAAAAAATTATATATTGTTTTGAATTTAAATCAATATTATTATTGAATAAAAGGAGGGAAAATGGATTTTGATAAGATAATAAAACAAAGAAGAAGCATAAGAAAGTACAATAAAAAGAAAAAGGTAGAAAGAGAAAAAATAGAAAAGATATTTGAAGCCGTTAGATTATCCCCCTCGGCAGAAAATGCCCAGGGGTGGGAGTTTATAGTCATAGATAATGAAGAAATTAGAGATGAATTTTATAATAAAGCCTTCAGCGGAATTTTTAAAATTCCATGGACTAAAAGTGTTCCGGTATTTATTGTTATGCTCTCACGAAAAAAATTTATACCCAATATTGTAGGGAAAAAAATATCAAAAATTGATTATCAACCTATTGATGCAGGTATTGCAGGCGAACATCTGGTACTGGCCGCAGAAAACCTTGGATTATCAACCTGCTGGATAGGATGGTTTAACAAAAAGAAAGTGAGAAAATTTTTTGATATTCCTAAAAAATATAAGATATACAGCCTATTTGCTCTTGGATATAAAAAAGAGGATTACTCCCCTTCCAAGCGCAATCCAAAATCCATGGAAGATATTTATTCTTACAATGAATTCAGAAAATAGCCTTATTTATAAATCGAGACTTATAAAAAAAAGCCGGAAGAAAACTACTTCCGGCTTTTTTATTGTTTTTTTTAAATAACTTACTTTTAAAAATTATACTCGAAGTTAAGTGATGCAAAATCATTATCATCATACTGTCCGAATCTGGTATCGTTATCTCCTTCAAATAAAACATATTTTAATTCAAGCGATGTTTCATCCTTGAGAATAAATTCAATTTTATTTTCTAAAAAATAATCATCAGTTTCCAAATTATATGCCAGATCTACTTCCGGTTTGAT
>CAZMFS010000070.1:2247-8254 GCA_964565585.1 uncultured bacterium | reverse complement strand
CCTTGTAAGGGAGCATGTGATGGTTTTCACTTTGTTCACTGTGCATTGTTCCGATGTACATTGAAAAATTGCTATCGCAATTTTTGTTGTTCGTCGTTAGTAATTCGTTTTTTCGATATAAAAATTGTCACAGATAATTTTATTGTATAATCTTTAAAGTGTTTTCTTCGGAGGTATAACCCTTCAGTCATTAACTATTGACCATTTACTTTGTACTATTTTTAAAAAATCTCCACAGAGATTTAGAAATTCGTATCAGTATAAGTATAAAAAAAGCTCATTTCAAAAAACAAGCCTCACTGCAATTGTCATTCAGGCTGTAAAGAAATAGCAACTAATTAAGGAAAATCCAAAAATTTAGAAAATATTCATTTTGAATTTATTTCCAGCCAAGTCTGTCCCAGAAGAAAGGGAAGTATCTTTTCTAAAAAAATTATATAGTAATTATTATGGAAGATGCTAAAACAAGTTCAAGCCATGGTTTTTCAGCATGACATAAAATTAAATATTTTGTATAATATAAAAGAAGTTTTGTATTTCTTTACAGCATGATATTCAAATTTTCAATTATAAAATCACTATGTGATTTTAATAGTTTCGTTTCAGTCCAGCCGGAATTTGCATAAAACATAAAATTGAAATTCTTTTACTAATCTAAACAAAATTAAAAACTATACTTATAATTCTTCAAAATGTATTATAAGAGCCAGTTTACATATACCTTCTGTTAAACTTTCAAAGTCTGGAATTCTACCAAAACGTGCAAATACTGTATTTGGGGACCCGTTTTTCATAGTTATCCCATCCACTTCTATTGATTTACTCTCCGCTCTAATATCAATTCTCCATCCTTTTTCGAAAAGTTTTTTAACAATGTTCCAAGCTTTTGATAGATCCTTTTCATCCTGAAGGGTCTTTATTTTTAAATTATACGCATTGCTAACATTTTTTATTATTTCACATTCATCCATACTTAAAATATCTTCCCTATTCATAAAATCTCCTCGTAAATCTTTCTTAATTTTATTTTTTTAATTTATTTACGGTTTCCTGAAGGGTTTCCCTTTTAAACATCCTGCCGTGTCCCGGATAAAAATATTTACAATCTGTTGAATATAACTTTTCTATACTTTCTCTTAATTTATCTTCATCATCTGCAAAAATAGGATAATTACTTGATGAGAGCCCCAGATTAAATAAAGTATCTCCAACAAAACAGTGTGTCGAATTTACAATTACGCTGCAGGAATCACTAGAATGTCCCGGAGTATGTATTACTTTTCCCTCTACTCCATATTCCGATAAATTATAAATATCACCAAATGTTTTATTCGGTGTTACAGATTCAAATGTAGCAGGAAAAAACATATTCCCCATTTTACTAAGAAATTTTCCTAATAAATTAGTTCCAGCCGGAAAATTTGACCTTCCATTTAATAAATATTTTTTTCCATTCTCATGGGCTATAATATCAGAATTTGTTAATTTTTTTATTTTCTTGACTCCACCTACATGATCTACATGGCTATGTGTAATAATTATCAAAAAAATATCACTAAGTCTTCCATTTAACTCTGATAATGCTTTTTCAAGCTTATCAATTGCTTTATAATATCCCATATCAATTAAAATGAACCCTTTAACCGTTTTAATTAAATATGAGTTAACACCTTTAATACTAATTGTTTTTATCTTTTCACTCATTAAAACCTCCATTTAATCTAAATATCATTATAACATTTAATCATATCAAGTTTAACAATAAATAAATAATCATTGAAATAATGATCAACTTCTATATAATGAACATATGTTTAATACTAAGAAAATATTTTCCAGCTTTAAAAAATCTTTCTTGGGTATAGCAGTAAACTTTCCAATAATACTTGGAGTAATTTTATTACTGGGTGTTTTTAAAAGTTTTATTAATCTCAATAAAGTTGCTCTTTATTTTAGCGGGAACCTTTTTAAAGATACATTCATTGGTTCTTTTTTAGGTAGTATTTTTGCAGGTAACCCAAGCAACAGTTATATAATTGGTGAAGAATTGCTCAAAAATGATATATCTCTATTTGCAATAACTTCGTTTATAGCAGCCTGGGTTACAGTGGGAATAGTTCAAATCCCTGCAGAAGCAACATTCTTTGGTATTAAATTTTCAATTGTAAGAAATATAATTGCATTTATATTCTCTATAGTTATCTCAATAGTAATAGTATTAACTCTGGGATATATAACATGAAAAAGAAAAAAAGAAAAAAATTAACTAAAAATCTTATATTTCTTGGTATAGTTATATTAATATACATAACACTGGGATTCATTAATTTTAATAAAATAGAAAAATCATTACTTGTTTCAAAAAATATCCTGTTTATGGTATTACCCATCTTTTTGATAGTAATAATTTTTATGACATTAATAAATTTAGTACCCAACAAAATAATAAAAAAATATCTCGGGAGAGACTCCAAAGTAATAAGCTGGCTTATGGCAATACTTGGAGGAGTATTCAGCCACGGTCCAATTTATGCATGGTATTCCTTTTTGGAGGAAATGGAACAAAAGGGAATGAGTAAGGGGAGAATAGCTACATTTTTATATTCAAGAGCTATTAAGATACCTCTTCTTCCTTTAATGGTTTCATTTTTTGGTATAACATTTACGTTTATTTATAATATATGGCTTTTTGTTTTTTCTATAATCCAGGGGTTAATAATTGATTTAATTTTTAAGGAAAATAAAAATTATGAAGATAATTAAATATACTCTTATACTTATTTCCGTTATATGCTTCATGTTAATATCGAAGGGAGAAAATATGAAAGAAAACTCAATTACAATAGTCTACAATAATTACAGAAGCAAAAACAAATTGGAAACCGGATGGGGATTTTCAGCCTATATTGAATTCAATAACAAGAAAATATTATTCGATACAGGCGGTGAAGGTTTTAAATTTTTGCATAATATTAATAAGTTAGATATCAATCTAACCAAACTGGATTTTATTTTTCTTTCACACCATCACTGGGATCATGTAGGTGGATTTGATGATAAAATCCAAAAATTTTCTAATAAAAAAGTATTTGTTCCTGAGGATTATAATACTAAAAAACATGACAGTAAAAACATTACCTTTATCAAAAAAAATAAATTTTCTAAAATCGCAAAAAACACCTATACAACCGGTCAGCTTGGCAAAAAATTAAAAGAACAATCTCTGGTAATTGATACCCATAAAGGACTTATTATTATAACCGGATGTGCCCATCCGGGGGTTGAAAATATTGTAAAAGAAGTCAGAAAAAATATTAAAAAAGATATCTACCTTGTTACAGGAGGATTTCACCTAAAGGGAAGCTCCAAAAAACATGTACTAGATGTAATTAACAAACTTAAAAATAATGGCGTTATTAATGTTGCCCCATCACACTGTACCGGAGATGATGCAATTGGGCTATTCAGAGAAAACTGGGAAGATAAGAATTTTATAAAACTTTATCTTGGAGATAATTTTAAATTTTAGGGATGCCTGTTATGGATTATGAATATCTCTTTGGGCCAGTTCCCTCAAGAAGATTGGGTATATCACTGGGAGTTGATTTAATTCCATATAAAACCTGTTCCTTAAATTGTGTATACTGTGAAATTGGAAGAACCACCGATCTAAAAATAAAAAGAAAAGAATACATAAAAATAGATAAGATAATTGAAGAGCTGAATACCTATTTAAAATCTAATCCCGAACTGGATTTTATCACTTTTTCAGGTCAGGGAGAACCTACATTAAATTCAGGTATGGAAAAAGTAATCGATTTTTTAAAGGATAATTACCCTGAATACAGGATAGCAGTAATTACTAATTCAACACTTATACACAGGGAGAATGTTAGAAAATGTCTAAAAAAATGTAATGTAATTCTTCCCTCTCTTGATTCTGCAACAAAAAAAAGTTTCCAGAAAATAAATAGACCCCATAGCAATCTTAATATAAATAAAATCATTGAAGGGTTAATAAAATTTAGTAAAGACTTCAATGGGAAAATCTGGCTCGAGATTTTTATAATACCGGGCATTAATAATAGTTATACAGAGCTAAAAGCTTTGAAGAAACATATTATAAAAATTGATCCCGATATTATTCAGCTAAACACTCTGGACAGACCTCCAGCTGAATCCTGGGTTAAAAAAGCATCCTTAAAAAACCTAGAAGATATTAAGGATTTCTTCAAACCTTTAAAAACAGAAATTATAGCCAAATATAAAAGAAGAAGTCAAATTACAAGTTTCAACAAGAATATATCAAAACAAATTATAAATACAGTTCAAAGAAGACCCTGCACCATACAGGAGCTCAAAGAGATTTTAAACATACATAAAAATGAATTGAATAAATATCTCGGAAGTCTTGTGGAAGATGGGATATTAGAAAAAGACAAGAGGGAAAGAGGAACCTTTTATAAATTGAAAACTTAGAAACTGCTTAGCAGTGGTGTTAGTATAAACATCCCTTCCTTTTTTTAACTATATTTTGTTAATCTTTCTTTGTCCAGATTTTTATACTAACACCAAATACAATGTAGTTTTTTTATTCCATTTTAAATTTAAAAGTTTCCTGGCTGCTACTGTTATCATATTCATCGTGTAATAAAAGAAAATAACCCTGATTTAATTCAAGTTCAAATTCCGCCGGACATTTCTTCCAATCTGTAACGCTTTCAAGATTTTCTTTATTTTCATTATCAATTTTGTATATTCTTACTTCTGGAGTTACTTTTTCATTAACATTACTGGTAACAAACCTAACTTTTTTGTCTTCTTTTAGAACAAATTTATAATAATCTTTATCTTTAAGGGGATATATGGCAGGTTTTATTACTGAATTACGTTCTATCAATTTGGCATTTTTATGATCATCGTTTGGTTCATATTTATCCATTTCTTCTACATAATCAATTTTTATATCCATCAATTTCTGGGACATATCCTTATCATATTCATCCCTAATATTAATATAATATTCACCTTTTTCAGGAATAAAGCAGGCTGCAGGAATCTTTTCCCAGTCTCTGATTCTTTTTATTTTTGGATCAGCCCATTCATCGTATTCTGCAAAACTTACTTCAGGAACGATATCCTCCGGAACATTCTTTGCCTTTAATGAAATATACCCCTGACTTTCAATCTTAATCTTATACCAATCTCTATCCTTATCGGGAAATATTGCAAGATTTATTACATCTCCATCATTAACAATTTTAGCATTTTCCGCAGAATTGTTGGGCTCATAATCATCCATCTCTTTTATAAAATCTACTTTAATTGGAAAAGCTTCCGAGGATTCGCTATTGTGATACTCATCCTCAATTTTTATATAGTAGGTATTTTTTCCTTTTACAAATGCAGCTGCAGGTATTTTTACTTTTTCACGCAAATATACTTCGTTATCTCCCTCCCACTGCTTATAATTTGCAAATGAAACTTCGGGTTTTACGCTTTCAGGCACATCTGAAGCAGAAACCTTTAAATACCCCTGCTTTTTTACATCAACCTTATACCAATCTATATCTTTTTTGGGCATTAATTTCATATTAAATGGTTCTGAGAAATTTAATTTAACAGCCTGGTTAATCTCATCATTGGGCTCTTCATTTGTTTTAGCACACCCCAGTAATAAAATAATTATGACAAAAATCAATAAATTAAAATAATAATTTTTAGACATACATCCCCCTTCTTTATTATTTAGCCATTTTCACAACAGCAACTATAGATTAAATATATTAAAAAAGAAGAAATTTATCAAGTCAATATAAAGGAATAGAGTAAAACCTTATTGATCATACAGTTATATTATAAAAGAAAAAACACCTAATCAATTTTACTCAACCTGTTTTTGTATTTGAAACATTCATATCCAGAATAGTATCTTATAACTTTATCTTTATGATTGCCGGTTAATTTCCACAGTTCATAATATATATCGCCAAACTTATAATCTCTA
>CAZMFS010000070.1:0-2237 GCA_964565585.1 uncultured bacterium | reverse complement strand
AGTTTCCTGTATTTCTTAATGCGGTTCTCTTTTGCTAGTCTAATCTGCTGTATTTTTATAAAAAACCAGGCATCGGCATTATGTTGCTTTGATTTCTCTAAATACTTGTTTATAAATTTTCTAGCCCTATCCTTCTCATTCTTAGAAATTAATATCTTTACTATCAAAGGAACATAATAATATATTTGAAAGTTACCTTCCTTTTTAGAATCTTCAAATCCCATAAAAAAATATTTTTCGGCTTTTTCCAGATTATCCTTATAGTAATATATATCACTTTTTAATAGGTAGATATAGTTCAAAATAAACTGTATTCCCTTTTCTTTTACAATTTTTTCAATATTAGCTGCATAAAGCAGTGCATCATTGAATCTTCCAATTTTGAAGTAATAGTAAGCTATGTAATATTGATTACGTAAAATGTATCTGTTTTTATTTAATACCCTTGATAACTTTAATGATTCTTTAACATACTTATATGCTTTATTATCTTCATCTATAATAAAGTATAAATTTGCCATATTCATCTTTAATATGGCAATATTATCAACTGATTCATTTTTAATTGCCAATTCAAGAGCATTTTTAAATGTTTTTTCTGATTGATTAAGCTGTCCGGTGTCCAGATACATCTCCCCCATATTGTTAAGTATCGTTAGTTTTAATCTAATATTATTCTGTTTTTCAGCTAATTTTAGGGCAGTTTGATAATTTTCTACAGCTTCATCAATCTTATTTTCTTCTTTGAGAAATATTGCTTTCAAATTGTAATAACATTCTGCTTTTGATTTATCAGTTAATTCCGTAAGATATTGCTTTAGATTTTTTAGTTCATTAATTGCTTCAGTATACTCACCCCTAATATAGTGTAAAAATATCTTTTCTCCCATAAAAAATGCATAATTATCATAATACTTATTTTTAATTGCAATATCTTTATATTCAACGAGTTCTTCAATTAAATTTTTATTTTTGCCAAGAATTCTTTTGAAATAAACCCAGTAGGTTTTAATAGTATTTTCAAGAAATTGATTTAGATTTTCTAGATTAATTTTTGAGATAAAATTATACCCTTTTTTATATTTATCAAGTGATTTATATAGTTCAAGTATTTTGATAATAGAATCATTATCAATTTCTCCATTTCTAATTTCATAAAGTTTATTATAGAAAAACAAAAGATGTTCTTCGGATTGTATTTTTTTAAAATATTCGATATTTTCAAGTATATTCTTCTCAATAATGTCATTATTCTCCGTAATTGATGCAAAATAATATTTTATGAGTTTGAAATACAATCCCCGTGGAAAATATTCATCAATAAGACTGCTTAACACCTTATAATATTGATTTTTTTCTTTTAAAGAGCATAAAGATATAATTCTATCGTGAATTTTTCTATTCAAAAAATAGATACTAGAACCACTATCATAAATAAATTCCAGGTTCGATATTTGATTAAAATACTCTTTTAAATTCAGTGTCTTTTTTGTAATTTCACCAAATTTCTCAAAAAGAAATTTTATAATTCTATAATGTAAAAAATAACCTGTAAATGCAGTAAATTTTAGGGAAAAAGAAAGTGAATCTTTATCTAGAGATGTTTTTTCTCTTTTTAATATCGTATATTTTTCAATTATATCTCTTTTTATCTTCATTTCACTAAAGATAAAAAATGTAAAATCGGTATCCTCTTTAAATAAATAAAGGTCACAAAATCTTTTTGTCCATTTATCATAATAATCATAATTATCTAGTATTAATATTGATTTTGTAGGAATAGTATTAAATATTTTTTTTATTACCGAAATAGCTTCGTTAAAAATAGAATCCAGTGTGTTAGAATGATAGCTTATATTTTTATCATTTTCAATACCATCCGGAACTTTCAAAAATATACTTAAAAAATATACAATTTTTTCTCCAAATCTATTGTACTTTTTTTCACCGATTTTTTGTGTAATCTTTTTTTTGATTTCCATATAGCTATCATCAAAATCAATATCTAGATATTTTATAATAAATATAATCAGAGGATTAAAATACGAATATTTATAAAGATAGGAGTTTGCTCCAATATAGTAAGAAGTATATTCATCGGACTCAAAAATTTCAGCAAAAATATTCTTCTTTTCCTTTGAATTTCTACCGACAATGTTTATAAAGTCAAATTTTTCAATATAATTTGCTAAATTCATATACAAATATCCCTCTAATTTTTTAAATAACTCTTTATT
>CAZMFS010000069.1:0-8478 GCA_964565585.1 uncultured bacterium | reverse complement strand
TCTATAATATTTTCATATTCTTCATCTGTTAAATCTAACAGATCCAATCTCAATTCAGCATTTTCATACTGGTTTATCGCATCAACAATTTCCTTATAATTCATATCGGATAAACTCACAAATACTCGCATCAAAACTCCTTTTTAAATAATAATAATACATAAATAAACAAAAACAACTTATAATATTTAAATAAAAATACTTAAAATTTGAATTTTTGATAGTATAATTAATTAAATAAAGTTAAGAGAGGAGGTAATTATCAAATTATTTAAAAGATATTCACTATCATATTTTTTGAGAATAATATTTGATATTGGATTATTTATATATATTTTTAGATTTATTGTTTTTCTTTCATTTAAGATATATATTTTAAATCAGGGCCTTTCAATCAGCAGAAATATGTATGTAATTTATAATCTTAAATTTATATTTGATAAAACCAACCTGATACAGAATAAATTCCACTACGGCAGCATATTTGATTTTATTTCAGTAATCTTATTTATAGGATTTTTCTTTTTTTTAAGAAGCTTATTTAAAAACATCTGTAATAATAATTTTAACAGTAAAAGAAACCTGCTTTATACAAAATTAATCGGCTTAACACTAATACTTACACAAATTAATGAATATATCTGGTATTATTTTAAAATTGATCACTTTATAAATAGCATAAATTTAAACGGGGTCAATTTTAAATATCAACTTACTGTAAATCCGATGATACTAATTACAGGATTTTTATTTCTAATTACTCCTTTTATCTATGAAAAAACCTACAAAAATGACCGTAAGACCGAAGAATGAGTTATTTTTTATAAAATTTCTATATTTTTAATATAATTCAATAAATTTTGTACTGATAGTTGAATGTTATTTTTTTTTCCTTTATAATATATGTAGGAATTAATAAATGGAAAATTTTAAAGAAAATTTTAAAATATTTATTAAATTAATATTTAAAAACTATCCTAGGGGTTTTAAGTATACTTTTCTTAAAACTATAAATCTTGATAACTGGCAAAGAGCAAGAATTTTTTCTATTCTTCTTTTGATACCATCTGTTGCTATGTATTTTGTAACACTTAATTCAAACCCTTCGGAACTAGCACTTACTCTACATAAAGTTCTCGTACTTGATAATATTATCTTTATCGGACTATTTTTTATTAAGAAAAGACAGGATGAAAAATTTGGCTTCTATGAAAAATTAGTCACGTACTCATTTGCTTTTTTTGTATTATACTGGGGAGCTATAAGGGTTTCTATAGATCCAAGACAGATCTTAACACATCTCACTTTTATGGGTCTTATTGTAGTTCTTGCTGCAGTTTATTATTTTAAATGGTATTACTATCTTTTATTAAACTTTTTTGGTATCATTTTTCTCGTTTATTTATATTCGCTTTTTAATATGGACTCATGGATAGTCCAGCATCTAATAACATATGCAAATATAGTAATGATCGGATTTGCAGTTTCAAGGATGTTTTATATATCAAAAATAGATAGTTTTATAAAAAATAAAAAGCTGGAAAATTATTCCCAGCATTTAGAAGAAATTATAGAACGAAGAACTAAACAGTTGAAAAAAAGCTATTCACAGCTAAAAAATGCAAATGATAAATTACAAACCTCATATAATGAATTAAATGAAGTAACCGAAAAACTTGAAATGCTTATTAATTTAACGGGCCTTTTAAGTATCTCTGAAGAAGACGGAGAAAAGAATTTCCTCAAGAACCTTCTTGATACAGCAATAAAAATTGTTTCAGAAGCCAGTACAGGTACGGTTTTTAAATACAACGACGATAGAATCGAATTTATAGACTCTTATGGACATAATACAAACAATCTTAAAAAACTAGATCTACAGAAAAATGTTTTCTGTAACAACAAAACACCTCAAATTATAAATAATTTTGACAGGTTTGTTGCAAATAAAATAGAAGATGCTAAAAACAAAAAACTTTTTGAGAATTCTTTTGAGCCCATAAAAGAGACTATCTGTTTTAATTTAACAATCGATAATAAGGAACTTGCAGGTATCTCAATAGATATACCTAAGTCTGAATCAAAATCGTTTGATCAGGCATCTTTACGAATAATGTCAGCCTTTAAAAATATAGCCAGTGCTTTTTATAAAATGCAGAAATACAATATATTAAAAGGCAAATTCCACAAACAGCTAATTGTATCAATAACAGAACTTTTATCAATTCATAATAGATATACAAGGGGACACTCACAAAATGTTGCCGAATTAGCTCATGATTTGGCAAAAAGAATGGGATTACCGGGCGAAGAATTAACTAAGGCTTACTGGGCGGGAATGGTACATGATATTGGAAAAATGCTTGTAACAAATGATATCTTAGACAAAGAGGCCAAGCTTAATTCTGATGAGTATGAAATAATAAAAAAACATCCGGTCTGGGGGTATAAAGCATTAAAACGTACAGAGGAACTTGAAGAACTTGCGATATACGTTCGACATCATCACGAAAGATGGGATGGTAATGGGTACCCCGATCAGCTTGAAAAGGAAGAGATTCCTCTCATATCCCAGATTATTTCTGTAGTTGATGCATGGGATGCAATGACCTCTGATAGAGCATACCGTGAACCATTAAGTGACAAAAAAGCCATTAAGCAGCTAAAACAGAAAAAAGGTACACAGTTTTCACCAAGAATCGTAGACATTTTCATTAACATGATCTCTCAGACAGTTAAGAGTTAAAAATTTCCATCGAAATTTTTAATAAGATTCAGACTAAAATTAAGAAAAACTATTTAAAAGTACGCTCGAAGCAGCAGGTTAAATTACTTCGTCTAAAAATAATTAATATGATTTTTGTACAAGGGTTTTAATCTTATGTTGTATGCTTGCATGTAAAAGCTTCGAAGATAAAAAATCTCATACTAGATTTTTAATTCTAGGTTAAAGTCAAAGCTAAAATAATAATTTAAATGCGAATCCTCTGAATAAAAATTTAAAAGTAATAGGAATTTCCCTGAATTACGCTAACCTCGTTCACTAACTTAATATTTTCAGTATTAAACCAGTAGGAGTTTTAGAAAATCCCTGAAACAAGTTCCACTCAAGCCGACCCATAAGATAGAACAGAGTATGGTTTTTCGGAATAATAAAACTTAAAAAAACTAAATGTTTATTTTAGAGCAGCCTGTTAATTCACTTTTTCGAAACCTCACCAGGTTATTTGTTTATAAAGATTTCTCAGCTCATCAAAGGAATAATTTTTAATAACTGATTTACCAATATCCTTTAAAAGAATAAACTTAATCCCATCGTCTTCCTTTTTTTTATCTTTTTTCAAATTTTCAAATATTTTCTCTTCATCAAAATCTATACTTTGGGGCAACTTTAAAAGATCAAAAAGTTTGATAATTCTTTGGTATTTTTTTTCTGAAATATAGTCCAATTTATTTGAAAGTTTTATCGAAATTATCATTCCTATACTAACCGCCTTACCATGAAGTAATCCGTACTCTCTTTCAATAGCATGTCCAAAAGTATGCCCAAAATTCAATATTTTCCTTATATTCTTTTCCTCTTCATCCTCATTAACAACATCTGCCTTAATCTTACTTGATTTATAAACTATATGCTCAATAATATCTTTGTTAAGCTCCAAAATTTCGTCATAGTTTTTTTCAATAAAATCAAAAAATTCACTATCATAAATTAGACCGTATTTTATAACTTCAGCAATTCCGTTAATAATATGTTCTTCGGATAAGGTTTTCAAAACATTTATATCAGAAATAACAAAATCTGGCTGATTAAAGGTACCTATTATATTTTTATATCCATCATAATTAACACCGTTCTTTCCTCCTAGGGCTGCATCCACCTGACCAAGTAAAGTTGTAGTTATAAAACCAAAATCCACTCCCCGCATAAACACAGAGCCAATAAAACCTGTTAGATCAGTAATCACTCCTCCCCCAATTCCTAATATGAATGTTTTTCTATCCACCTGGAAATCAATCAATTTTTTTACAATTCTCGTAACTGTTTTTAAATTCTTTTTTCTTTCCTCGCTATCTATTTTTATAATTTTATCAAAATTCAATCTTTTTTTATAAATATTATAAAATTTTGAATCTATTAAAACAACTGTGTTTTTATTTTTTATATATTTCCAAACATTATCTATTTTTTCTCCTACATATATTATTGAAGTATTTAGTTTCCCTTCAATTTCCACTTTTTTCATTTTAAAACTCACCAACCTCAACAATTTTCTTTTTTTCTATATAAAGCAGATAGCTTTCCACATTTTTATATCCCATACTATTCATCAAATTAGAATATTTTTCAATCTGCTTCTTATCTCCGGTTCTTATTTCTCCCGTTTTATAGTCAATAATTTTGACAGCTTTACCTGTAAACACAAGTCTATCAGGTCTATATTCCCCAGAATCTGTTAATATATTTTTTTCATTTCTTATATCATATTTTTTATCAAACCAATCACTGACTTTATAATCTTTACCCTTAATTTCTAATATGTTTTTGAGCTTATCAATTAGTTCATCCTTGCTTGATGAGGGGATAAATCCCTCAGCAACCATTTCTTCTGCAGCATGCTCGATCTCATCAGCATATTTTATTCTTTCCAGTGCATTGTGGACTAATATTCCCCAGTCAACTTTTTCTACTCTATCAGTTTTATTTAGTTTCCATAAATTTTTGGCCTTTCTTCTAATTGTTATTTTATTTCTCCAGCTGCTGCTTAATATATTATCAATTGATTTTTCATGGCTTTCTCTTTTCAGTTTCTTATTAGACACAGGTTTTCCTTTATACATCAATCCTTCATTGCCATCAAAATCAAATTCTTTTTCATCAGTTATTTTATTTATCAAATCGTAAGTAGTTTTTAATTTATTACTTTTTTCTTTTTTTGTATATATATATAATCTGTTTTCAGGACGTGTGAATGCAACATACTGAAGGTTAATATTATCAATTAAACTTTTTTCCTGTTCTCTTAAATACTGTTTTTCAAAATAGGAATTTTTTGCCTTCTTTGTTAGATCGACTAAAAATGGAAAATTGGTATTATTGTTAAATATATCATAGTTAACCCAGATTGATTCAACATTTCTTCCTGACGATTCAGATAATTTCCAGCTAAAAGGAACAAAAACTATAGGAAACTCAAGACCTTTTGCCTTATGAACTGTAGAAACTGTTACAGCATTTTTTGTTTCTGGAATTACATGAGAACATTTATTGCTATCTTTATTCTCGTTCCACCAGTTTAAAAACGAGGAGATATCCCCTCTATTTTTTAAAGAATAATCAAAAAGCACATCCAAAAACCCCTGCAAAAAACCTCCATAAATTCTGGACAGTTCAAAAATATTGATAATTTTCTCTACTATTTCATAAATTGGCTTTTGAGATAATTTTAAAGTATTTTTTACAAATCTATCAGGTAATTCCCTTTTTATTCTTTTTCTATTAAAATCGATCATATTCAGTTTGAAATCAAAAAGTTGGGATTTATTATCCAGAGTTGTCTTATAAAAGTAATATATATTGAGCAAAGAAATATCATCCTTCTGTGAAATATATTTTAATACCGAAATTATGAACCGTACAACTCTTGAATTTTTTAAGAGAAGAGAATCTGAAGATACAACATTTATTCCCTCTTCAAACAAACTTTCTGTTATAATGCTTCCCTCTTTATTTTTCCTCACCAAAATAGCAATATCCTCAGAACTATATTTGTTATCCTCGTCCAGAATTTTTTTTATATCTTTAATTAAATTATTTGCTATTAATTTTTCTTTTTCCTTTTTATTTTTAGTTTCAAGTGAAAGTCGTTTTATTTCTACATATCCATCATCTTTATTAATAACTTTCTGCTCAACATTTTCTTCTTTATAAAGTTTATTAAATAAATTATCACTGGTCTCAAAAAAATTATCAATATTTGAAAAAAACTTATTGTTAAAATTAACTATGGTGCTTTTGCTTCTGTAGTTGGAATTTAGCTTTTTTACTTTCAGGCTGTTTTCAAAAAGCTCAAAAACCTCATTTTCCATTATTTCAACATCCCCGGCTCTCCACCTATAAATAGCCTGTTTACCATCACCTACAGCCATATTAAAGGAGCCCACAGAAATCGAATTTTTAATTAAGGGATACAAATTCTTCCACTGAAGCCGGGATGTATCCTGAAACTCATCAATGAGATAGTTATTATATTTTGTTCCAATTCGGCTGTATATAAATGGTATAATCTCTTTATCTATTAATTTTTCCACTTTTTTCCCAAAATCAGAGATCGGAATTATATTATTTTCCCTTTTATACTTCTGAACTTCTTCCTCAAATTTATGAAGAACAGCCTCAGAATATATATTTTTTAATATTAAAAACTCGGAGTTAAACTTTTTCTCCCATTTATCTACATAATTTACGATTTTTTTTCTTATTTTTTCCAGTTGGGGGACTACATTTTTTAGTTTTTCATATTTTTCTTTATTCTTTTTTTTAACACTTTTTGATATCCACTTGTCGGATTTTCTAAATCGTTTCCCAATATCCAAATCATCAGGAGTAGTTGCTTCTGCCAGCTTATAGAATCGATATCCATTTCCTGATTTTCCGTAGGAAAAATCTTCATAACTTATTCGGGAATTTTCAATAATATCTACTCCTTTTTGAGCCATTTTATTAATGTGATTTCTATATGAATTTATTTCTTCCCTAATATATTCTATCAAATTTTTCCAAAATTTATCATCAAACTTATTATCCAGAAGAAATCTTAAGTTATCTATATTCTTTTCCTGAAAACTCTCTTTGCCCATTTTAAAAAGTTCACTATCAATATTCCAGGAACTTTTGGAATTTATCTTTGATAATGCATAGTTTATAAGCATCTTTCCAATATAATTATCACTTTCTGCATTTGCCACCAAATTATCCATAATCTTTTGGGTAAGATTAGAAATATCCATGTCTACATCGAAGTTAAGAGGAATATCAAGGTCTACAGAAAATGTTTTAATAATTTTATATACAAAACTATCAATGGTCATCACTGCAAAATCCGAGTACGAGTGTAATATTGAATTAAGTACAGTTTTAGAATTTAGTTTAATCTTGTCTTTATTAATTCCGGTTTCAGCAAGAACATCTTTATAAAGTGAGCTGGATCTATTTTTGGAAAACTCTTTTAACTTATCAATTATTCTTAGTTTCATCTCTCCGGCTGCATCATTAGTAAATGTTATTGCAAGTATATTTTTAAATTTATTTGGGTTTTTTAGTACAAGCTTAAGATATTCTTTTACTAAAGTATATGTTTTGCCTGAACCCGCAGATGATTTATACAAATAAAAAGACATATCCAACCCTTCTTTTGATTTATTTTAGCAAATTAAAATGTTATATTCAAGATAGAGTTGTTATATTTTACTTTTATTAATATATATAGTATAAATATCTGTAAAACATAAGATCTGTTATAATTCATTTAAAAGAAGGGGCTCAAAAAATATCAAGCCCCTTTAGCATTATTTATCCCCTAATTTTTCGATTAATGCTGCATAAATTACCGGTATAACAATTAAGGTAAGAACTGTTGAAGTAGTTAATCCTCCAATTATAGTAATAGCAAGAGGGCTTGATAACTCACTTCCCTTTCCAAGTCCTATTGCTAAAGGTAGTAATCCAAGAATAGTAGTTAAGGAAGTCATTAGAATCGGTCTAAACCTCAGCTCGCCACCTCTTTTTACTGCTTCACCCAAACTGTAACCTTCTTCTCTCTGTTTATTTATTATATCAATTTTTACAATACTATCATTAACAACAATTCCTATCAAAACAACAGTTCCCATTAAGCTCATTATATTAATAGATGTATTAGTAATAAATAGACCAAGTATAATTCCAATTAACGCAAGAGGAACAGCAAGAATGATAACAAATGGTTGCAAAAAGGATTCAAACTGAACTCCTAATATCATATAAACAAGAATTAGAGACAATACGAATGCAAACCCCAAACCAGAGAAAGATTTCTGCATATTCTCGATTTTACCACCAAATTTGACATCTACATTTTCAATTCTATCCATCGAATTAAATTCATTTCTTACCTGATTAATAGCTTTCTCTAAACTTACACCTCTAATATTACATAGAAGGGAAAGTTTTCTTTTCTGATCTTCTCTTTTTAGCTCATTAGGAACTTTTGTTTTTTTAAGATTTAATATATCACGGAGCTTATATTGCTGACCTTCTACTTCAACAATCTTTTCAAAAAAAGATTCTTTTGATGGGACTCCTCTCTCATTTTTTATTCTAACATCAATTTCATTTCCCTCTTCATAAACGGAAGTAACTTTTTCCCCTTCTGTCAATTTTTCTATTTTTTCAATCACATTATATAGGGGAACATTTATCGATTTTTTAAAATAATC
>CAZMFS010000068.1:0-8497 GCA_964565585.1 uncultured bacterium | reverse complement strand
ATTTGAGTTATTATAATCAAATTAATATTTATTTTATAAGATGGATAATAACTTGACAAAATTGACTAAATGTATTATAAATAAAGGTAAGTAAGTGAAGAAAGGAGATAATATTGATCAAAGTAAAAAATCTGTATAAATTATTTGGAAATAATAAGAAAAAGGCTTTTAAGTTACTTGAGGATGGATATTCCAAAGCGGAAATCCTCGATAAAACAGGTGTAACGATAGGTGTTCAAAATGCAGATTTAGATATAAAAGAAGGCGAAATTTTTGTTATAATGGGGCTGTCAGGCAGCGGTAAATCGACACTTTTAAGATGCATAAACAGACTTATCGAACCCACAAGAGGGGAGGTCTATGTTGATAACACAGATATAATGAACATGGACAAAAAACAGCTAAGAGAATTTAGAAAAGAGGCTTTCGGGATGGTTTTCCAGCACTTTGGTTTGTTTCCATATAGAAGCGTAATAGGGAATGTAGAGTTTGGTCTGGAAATTCAGAAAGTAGAAAAAGAAAGAAGAAGAGAACTTGCTAAAAATGCAATAAAACAGGTAGGTCTTGAGGGTTGGGAAAACAAGATGCCATCATCTTTAAGTGGTGGTATGAAGCAGAGAGTAGGACTTGCCAGAGCCCTTGCTGTTGAAGCAGATTATCTTTTAATGGATGAACCATTTAGTGCACTTGATCCATTAATAAAGAGGGATATGCAGGATAATTTGATAGAACTACAGGAGAAGATTCAGAAGACAATAATATTTATTACCCATGATCTTGATGAAGCTCTTAAAGTGGGAGACAGAATCGCTATAATGAAAGATGGAAAAATAGTTCAAACCGGAAATCATGAGCAAATATTAACAGAGGCAAAAAATGATTATGTTAAAGAGTTTGTTCATGATGTTAATAGATCCAGAGTTTATAATGCTGAGGATATTATGACCAAACCTGATGATATACTTTATATTCATGAAGATGGACCTAAAACTGCACTGCATAAGATGAAAAATTATAACATCGATTATATGTTTGTGTGTGATCAGGAGAAGAAGTATCTGGGATATGTAATGATTGAAGAGGTTAAGGAAGCCATAGATGAGGATAAATCTGTACTTGATGATATAATACATGAATCTGTGGCGGCAAAAGTTGATGAAAATCTAAAGAATTTATTTTCAAAGATTACTGATAACAGTTATCCTTTACCGATTGTGGATTATGATTATAAATTTAAAGGGTTGATAACTAAAACAAATATTATTACCAATCTATCTAGAGGAAATGAGTAAATAAACTATAATCTAATAAAAGGAGGGGAAAATTATGAAGTTAAGAAACATTATAATTTTTGCAGTTGTAATTGGAATTTTGTCTATAGGTTTAGTAGGCTGCGGACAAAAAGCTAAAACTAAAACAGTGAATTTTGGTTATGTTCAGTGGCCAGGCGTTACAGTTAAAACTCATCTTGTGAAAAAGCTTACAGATTACATGGGATATAAGACTACAATGACTGCTGGTACTCAGCAGGTTGTTATGAAAGGTATGGATACTGGTGATATCGATGTATTTCCAGGTGTATGGCTGCCAAGTATGAAAACCAATCTAAAACCCTATAAGGAAAAAGGTGCAATAAAACTGATTAATGTTAATTTAAAAGATTGCCTTTATATTACAGCTGTGAATAAAGAGGCTTGGGAAGCAGGAGTTAAAACATTCGAAGATTTAAAAAAGAATGCGGATAAGTTTGATAAAAAGATCTATGGTATTGAACCAGGTAATGATGGAAATAAAATAGTTAAAAATAGAATTATACCTAAATACAATTTAAAAGGCTGGGAATTAGTTCCAAGCAGTACAGGTGGAATGCTTACTTCTGTAAAAAGCAGATTGCAGAAAGGTAAATGGGTTGCATTTAATGCAAGGAAGCCACATTACATGAATGTTATGTTTGATATTAAATATCTAAAAGATCCTAAAGGTGTATGGCCAGACGGTGGAAAAAGCACAGTTTATACTGGTATAAGAAGTGGATTTTCCGAAGAAGACCCTAATTTTACCAAGTTTCTTAAAAACTTTGAACTTGAAATTGAAACACAAAATAAACTTATCTATGAATACAAAAGAGGTGGAGAAGATGAAAAAGGGAGAAAGCCAGAAGTAGTTGTTGAAGAATGGATTGCTAATAATCTGGATACAGTTGAAAAATGGGTTAAAGGCGTAGAAGCAGCTAATGGTGAAAAAGCAATTAAAGCAATTAGAGAAAAAGCAAAAAAATAAATAACAATTAATTGAATACTTTGACTGAGAGTTTAAATTGAATTAAACCGGTATCGATTATTTCGGTACCGGTTTATTTTTCTAAATATCTAATTAAGGAGGAGTTTGATGAATATTAGTTTAATGTCAGCAATGCCTATAGAAAAGATTCCACTTGGAGACTGGGTTGAGGCTTTTGTTAACTTTCTGGTTAATAATCTTAGCGGACCTTTTAATGCATTTTCAAATTTAATTGAAACATTGATAACCGGATTTGAATCAGGACTTTCATTTTTGCCACCAATTGTATTAATCTTGATATTTGCAGTTTTAGCTTTTAAAAGAAAAGGAATTGGTTTGGCTGTTTTTGTTGTAATAGGTTTTGGTTTATTATGGAATTTAGGACTTTGGCCGGAACTATTAACTACACTTGCCTCAATTATTACATCCGTTCTTGTTGCATTAGTAATTGGTATTCCAATAGGTATTTTAAAGGCACATAGTGTTTTGGTACATCATATAACAAGGCCGATACTGGATTTTATGCAAACTATTCCTCCTTTTGTTTATTTAATTCCAGCTCTTATGTTTTTTGGATTAGGAACAGTTTCAGGTGTTATAGCAACTGTTGTCTTTGCTATTGCGCCCCCAATAAGGTTAACATACCTTGGAATAGTACAGATTCCTGATGAATTAAAAGAAGCGGGTGAGGCTTATGGAGCTAATCCATGGCAGATGTTGTACAAAGTAGAGATTCCAGGTGCACTTCCATCCATAATGATGGGAATTAACCAGTGTATTATGTTGGCTTTATCTATGGTTGTTATCGCAGCTATGATTGGAGCTGGTGGACTTGGAAAGATAGTTTTAAGATCTTTATCTGTAGTTGATATCGGTATGGGATTTGAAGCTGGTATAGGAATTGTTATTATTGCTATTGCACTGGATAGAATGTTTGGCAATCAGGAAACAACAAATCAATAAAGTATTATAAATTATAAAATGATTAATAAATTTTAGGAAAGGAACTATTGCTCAATTAATAGTTCCTCTTTCCTGATAAATCCTAATGAAATTTTCAATACTTCTATCATATGATTTTTCCTCATCATCCGGAAAATAACATGCTGGTAATTGATCCATAGCCTTGTGATAGGCCATGCATTCACAGCAGTTTCCCTTTCTGGGACAGTTTGGATAAGTACAGTTACACATTTCTAAATTTTGTTCTTTTTTATCGCAGCTCATATAAACCTCCCTTCAGAATTGCTTTTAATTATAATAAATTGATGTTAATTGTCAATTTTAGAAATTATTAAATATTGCAAAAAAATATTAGTTTTGTTATAATTAATTATAGGTTTTCTTTAATGGAAGGGGAGGATTTAGTATGCCAAATTATGAAGCAAATTATGAAAAAATAAAAAACGACATAATAAAGATTAGTTTAAAAGGATTCTTGGATGCTCATACTGCATCTGATTTCGAGGATCTACTTTCTAAATTAATAGATGAAGGCAATATAAAATTTTTAATAGATCTTGAAGATCTTGATTATATATCTTCTACCGGCTTAGGTGTATTTATGGGATATATCGAGCAGATAAGAGAAGAAGGTGGAGATATAAAATTCATAAATGTACCTAAAAATATATATAAAATATTTTCTGTACTTGGTTTTTCTACAATATATGAAATTTATGATGATAACGAAAGTGCGGTGAACAATTTCGACTAATGGATTTTGATCTAAAATTACCTGCAAGATACAAATATTTACAGCTGATTAGAATTTTTGTAGTTGAAGTATTAAGAACATACGGTATACAGGAGTATGTTATCGATGATATAAGAAATATTATCGGGGAGGCTTCATCAAATGTAGTTAAGCACGCTTATAAAGATATTAATGAGAATGTGGATGAAATAATAGGCATACATATTTGTTTGAAGCGAAAAAGAGTAATTATAGAAATAATTGATAAAGGTAAAGGTTTTAAGACAGAATTTCTCAACAGTTTAACTCAATCGGAAATAAAGAAAAAGCTTGATAGAAGAAACAAAGGCGGTTGGGGATTATATCTTATTAAAAAAATATCTGATAAGGTGGAATTTGAAATTGATCCCTTTAAAAAAAATGTAGTTAGAGTTTACAAAAAATATTAAGGAATTAAATGGAAATATTTTATTATCTTTCTTCTTTCTCTATTTTTATTTTGAGTATATATATATACAAAAATAGAAGTAACATGAATAATGTAATTACATCTATAATGCTTTTTACCCTTGGTCTTGCTCCTTTTAGCTGGGTACTTTTTAAAGAAACACAGATTCTTACAAATGAGTTAAATATCTGGATTTTATTTTTCCCCTTTCTACTTTTATTCTCAATTAATTATCCATATGAAATCGAAATCACTAAAAAAATAAAGAATATTAAGTATCGATATTTAATTTTTATTCCTTATTTTCTCTATTTTTTAATATATTTTGCATTAAAAATCCTTGGCAAAATACTATTAAAGGATCAGGTTTTATTTGGTATTTTAAAATCCGTTACAAATATATTAATTTCTCAAATATTTTCTTTTACAATTATAATACTAAATATTATTTATATATCCATTGCATATTATTTGCTTGATAAAAAAATTCATCTTTCAGATTCTGATAGTCTAAAGAAGCAGTTAAATTTATTTTTGCTGGGAATAAAAATATTTGCTTTTGTATTTGTAACCAGCATTATTACACAGTACTTTGGTATTTTTAATCATATTATAACTCCTAGCAGAATGAAATTTTTATATTCCTTTGCAATAATCACCAATGCAGTACTGATAAGTATAGCCATGGCAAAGTACAAGTTTCTAGATATAAGACTAAAAAGAAAAAGTGTCTTATATTATGTAGTATGGGGCTTTTTGATATTTTTATATACAGCAATTACTGCACTGATTATCTTAAAACTTGTATCATATAAAAACAATTTGTTACTTTTTGGCGCGATTTTTGTATTTTTTATCGTATTTATTTTTTATTTCAGAGTAGTTGATAAATTCATTAGTTACTTTTTTATTAGAGATAAGATGGATTATGAAGAAATAATTAAAAATTTCTTTTTGAAAGTTTCTTCTCTTGATTCATTTCAGGAAATAAGAAATATTGTTATCGATGAATTACAGAAATTATTAAATATTGAAAAAGTAGATTTAATACTGGTAGATGAGATAGATAAACAGTATTATGAGAAAAATGTTAACACTTTTCTTGAAATGCCTGAAAAATTTCAAAAAAATTATAAATGGGCTGTATATTTTTTCAGTTTAAAATTTCAAAATAGAATTTATGGGTATTTATTAATTGGGAATAAAATATCCGAATCGAGTTTCAAAAAGGCAGAAATAGATTTATTAAAATCTATTTCTGTTCAGATTTCAATGGTTTTACATAATATGGATATAAATAAAGAATTGTATGAAAAAAAGCTAATGGAAAAGCAGCTTAATCTTGCAAAGAAAATTCAGTTTTCACTTCTGCCCGATAAAAATATACCCCATAGTAAATTCAATATTTTTTGGAGGTATAAACCTGCCACCAGAATAGGGGGAGATTATTGTGATATAATAAAAAATGATAAAAATGATTTATTTTTTATTATGGCGGATGTCAGCGGAAAAGGAATTAATGGTGCTATATATATGAGTATGATCCGAACTTTTTTTCATACAACAGTAAATCTTATCAACCTCGAAGAGATATTGCTATATTTGAACGATTATCTAAAAAACAAATTACCTGCAAATATTTTTGTAACTATGCTGATATTCAATTATAAAAATAGCTCTGATGATTTAAACTATATACATCTCGGTCACAATGAACCGATAATGTATTCACATAAAAAAAATAAGCTTGAATTTTTAGAAGCTAATGGGATGGGACTTGGATTAACCGATAATAAAGTCTTTAAAAATAATTTTAAAATTGATAAAATACATTTAGGAAAAAATGATTTTATATTTAGTTATACCGACGGTATTACTGAAGCAAGAAACAACTACAATCAACTTTATGGGCAGGATAGATTGTTCAAGATTATAGACAAAAATAAGAAGGAGAAAATTGGTGACATTGTAAATAAAGTAAGTCAGGATATATTTAATTTCAGGGGAGATTACGGCCAGACCGATGATATTGCTATGTTAAGTTTTAAGAAAAAATAAGGAGTATTATGAGGCTTGATGTAATAGAAAATATAAATGAAAAAATTCATATTAGAGATGGTGTTAATTACTATATGGATTATTTTACAGATAAATATGAAATAAAAAGCTGTGTAATAAAAAATGAGAAAGAAAATGAAATACTTTATTCAAAAAATAAAAAAGATATTAACAAATACAGTGATAAAATAGTATTAAGAAAGAATAGTTACGAAGAGATTGATTTTTATTTGGATAAAGAAATTAATTTTGAAAAGAAAAATAATAAAGAAAATCTCGAGATACTTAAGCTGATGGTTTCTAATTTAATTCTGTATCATTCCATATTAAATTTATCTAAAAGTAGATTACAAAAGCAAAAACAGGTAGAAACTTTGATGGAGATATCCCGTGAATTAATTTTTTTAAGAGAAGAAAAAAATATTTTCCATTCATTTATTTTTGCAGTAATGGGTCAGGTAATGATATCAAAGGTTGGAATTTATCTTTCAGAGGATGAGAAAAATTTCAAGTTAAAACATCAAAAGGGATTCAATAGCTTACCGGTGGAATTAACCATGGAAAATAAAATTGATAGCGTCATAGATCTGACAAAAGATGAAACGATAAATAAACATGAAAATCTAAAAAAATTAAAAACAAAGAATGTTAATATAGTAGTACCGATGCAGTATTTACAAAAAACAAAAGGGTTAGCAGTACTTGGATACAAAATGGGAAATGAAAAAATTACCAAAACAGATTTTGATTTTCTCTTTTCTCTTGCAACAAATGTTATATTTGCGGTTGAAAATTCAAAATTAATTCAGGAGTCTATTGAAAAGAAGCGGATGGAACAGGAACTAAAACTTGCAACTGATATCCAAAAAAATATTCTTCCTAAAGAACTACCTGAGGTTTCAAAGTGGGATATTTACGCTCAAAATATACCCAGCAGAGAGGTAGGAGGAGATTATTACTATTTAAAAAAGGTTGATAATAAATTATGTATAGTAATTGCAGATGTTACCGGGAAAAGTATTCCTGCTGCGTTACTTGTTTCTACACTTCATTCTGCTTTTAGTATTTTGACTCAAAATAGAATAGATTTGGAAAAACTGGTTGATAGGTTAAACTATTTAATATTTAATAACACATCTATGGAGCAGTTTATTACATTTTTTGTCGGGTACATTGATCTCAATGATAGCGAAATGAGATATATTAATTCCGGTCATAATCCACCCTTTGTTATTAAAGATGATGGTTCTATCGAAGAATTATCAAAAGGCGGAACTATTCTTGGAATTGGAGAAAATTATAAATGTGAAGAGGGAGCAATTGATACTGAAAATATATCGTTATTAGCCCTATATACAGATGGAATTACCGAAACTATAAATAGTTACGGAGAAGAATTTGGTCCTAAAAAACTTAAGAATATTGTTCTTGAAAATATGCAGTTATCTTCTGAAAAAATAATAGATAAAATTATTACTGAAGTTAAAAATTTTAAGGCTACTAACGAGGTTCAGGATGATATGACTCTGCTTGTAACAAAAAGGAAATAAGGGTAAGATAATATATGGAAATATATATAAATGAAAAAAAAAGAGAGATCAAAAAAAACACAACGCTATTTGAGTTAAAAGAAGAGGTTAAACCGAATGCGGATATAATGATTTATAACGGTTTTCCCGTAGATAAAAATAAAAAATTAAAAGAAAATGACAGTGTGGTTTTTATAAAAAAAGGAAAGAAGCCTTCAGAGAAAGAAATGGAAAACTTGCTCGTATCAAGACATACTCCCGGCATACATGAAAAATTAAAAAATTCTGTGGTTGGAATTGCTGGTGCGGGAGGATTGGGATCTAATGTTGCTTTTTCTTTAACCCGGATGGGAATCGGAAAGTTGATAATTGCAGATTATGATGTAGTGGTGCCATCAAATTTAAATAGACAGCAGTATTTTATAGAGCAGATAGGTATGTATAAAACTAATGCAGTGAAGCAAAACTTAAATAAAATAAATCCTT
>CAZMFS010000067.1:0-8556 GCA_964565585.1 uncultured bacterium | reverse complement strand
ACAATTTTAACTTCAATATTTTCTTTATTTTTGCATAATTTTTGCATATTTTTGATTGCTTGAGGTTTATTGTGCTCTATACCGATAAAACCCTTATCTGCATCAACAATATACATAATTATTTCTAATCCTTTAATAACCTTCTTGGCTTTTTCTCTCATCATTCTATCATCGCATGTCAGATATGGTTCACATTCTGCTCCATTTAAAATTATATAATCTATATCTTTCCAGGGTGGAGGAGATAATTTAACATCTGTAGGAAATGTTGCGCCTCCCATTCCTACAATTCCCCTTTCCCTTATTATTTCAACAAGTTTATCTGATTCTACAGATTTATAATCCTCAATTTTCTCATACTCATACCAGCTATCTTCTCCTGTTTTTTCAATCACTATTGCTTTAGCATTTCCCAAAGTCGGATGTAGATATTCTCCTATAGCTTTTACTTTTCCAGTTATCGAAGAATGAATATTTGCTGATATTTTCCCCTGAGCTTCAGCAATTTTTTCTCCCGTTTTTACTTCATCTCCGATTTCAACAATAGGTTTTGCTGGTGCTCCAATATGTTGCGATAAAGGTATTATAACCTGTTCAGGAATATCCAGTGTTTCAAGAGCTTTATCTTCTGAGAGTTCTTTCCCTTCAGGTGGATGAATTCCTCCTTTAAATGTTAACACTTTTATCTCCCTCCTTTAATATTATTAAAATCCTTTTTCTATTTTTAATACTTTATATTTTTTATTTCCTCCCGGAGTTCTGACAAGAAGTTTCTCCCCTTCTTTTTTTCCGAGTATGGAACTTCCAATAGGTGAATCTACAGATATTTTACTCTCTTTATAATTAGCTTCCTCCTTTGATACAAGAATATATACTTCTTTTTCTTCAGTATCTAAATTTTTTAAAGTCACTTTTGCTCCAATAACTATTTTTTCTGTGGTAAAATTTGACTCATCGAGTATTCTGGCATTAGCAAGTTTTCGCTGTAATTCCGATATCCTTGATTCGAGAAATTTTTGTTTTTCTTTAGCAGTTTTGTATTCAGCATTTTCACTTAAATCTCCAAGTGCTTTTGCCTCTTTTATCGCTTTTAAAACAGCGGGTCTTTCCTCGGATTTTAATCTTTTTAACTCCTGCTGTAATTCTTCGTATTTTTCTTTGGTTATATAAAATGATTTCATAAAATATTTTACCCCCTAAAGCTTTTATTATTTATTCTCTACTGTTTCCAAATCATTATCATTATATTTAGATATGAGAAATAGTCAACAGAATTAATAATTTTTGTATAGATACCGTTTTATTTTCTTTGTAGGAGTCTTTTCAAAAGATTCAGGATGTAACTTAATTTCTTTCAATCTTGAGTAATTGGGTAGTTTTTTATTTATTTTTTTTCTATTTTCTTCCATTTTCTCGTTTAAAAACTCCTGTGGATCAATCGAGGGTTCATCAATTTCATCAAGTTTTTCATAATCCGGATATACTACAGCATAAATGTAGTTATTTTCTCCAAATACAATGCTTTCCTCTATATAATCCATACTATTCAATTTATTTTCGATTTCTTCTGGATATATGTTTTGTCCTGATGGACCTAGAATCATATTTTTTCTTCTTCCTTTTATATATAAATATCCTTCATCATCAAGAATACCTAAGTCACCGGTTCTCATCCATCCATCTTCTGTAAAAATCTGTTCCGTAGCTTTTTTATTCTTGTAGTATCCTTTCATTACATTTACACCCCTGACCATTATTTCTCCAACTTGATTTTGAGGATCTGGAGAATCTATCTTTAAATCCAGAAAATCAATTACCTTTCCCACCGAATTTGTTCGGTGTGTTTGGGGCTGATCATAAGCTATTAGCGGAGCACATTCGGTCATACCGTAACCAACCGAAAAGGTAAGTCCAATTTTTTTGAAAAATTTCTCTATTTCCGGATCAAGAGGTGCACCACCAATTACTAAATTAATAAATTCCCCTCCAAAAGCATTTTCCATCTGCTTTACTATTTTTTTATATACGCCTTTTTTTATCAATGGAATATTTGTAAGGACCCCTACTACTCCACTTTCAAGTTTGGGTTTAATTTTTTTTCTATACATCTTTTCTATTATTAATGGAACCATATTTATCAGTTGAGGTTTTACCTCGTTAAAAGCTTTTAATAGAATTTTTGGAGATGGGATCATTGAAAGAAAAGTAATTTCAACTCCGACTGTAAATGGAAATAGAAAATCAAACGCACATCCATAAGCATGAGCCAGAGGTAAAAATGACAATACTTTATCCCTTTCTTTGAGTTCTATGTTATTTTGAGCATATAAGATATTAGCAAGAAAGGAATTATAATCAAGCATGACACCTTTAGAAAAACCTGTGGTTCCTGAAGTATAAACTATTGCCGCTGTATTATCATTTTTAATTTCCGTATTTAGTTTAAAACTGTTTTTAAAAATGTCTAAATCCTTTTCTTTCCTAAAATTATTATAAAATTTTTCAAAAGTTTTTTTATTCTTCTTTTTTTTATATGATAAGAGAGAAAAATCATCCAGAGAAATTATCAAATCAAGTTTATGAAGATCATCTTCATCTAGCTTTCGGTATAATTTTTTTGAACACAAAAATATTTTGCTATCAGAATGGTTCAAAATATGTTCTATATCCTGCATATGAAAATCCTTTAATATAGGAACTACTGTAGCTCCATAAGTAATTACAGACAAATATGTTATTGCCCAATTAGCCGAATTTGGGCCAGACAAAGCTATTTTATCCTCCTTTTTGATTCCTAATTTGTTAAACAATCTATGGAAATACTTGATATACAATGCTATTTCTCTGTACTTTAGAGATTTACCCTCATAATTCTTAACAGAATTATATTCCCAGTAATTTTTAATAGCAGTTTCAATTAATTCATTAAAATTTCTATCTATCATAATAATCTCCTTTATTCCAATCTATTTTATAATTCATATAACTTATTTGCTTTTTTTCAACCTTATTCTGATGAACTTTTTGCATAAATACATTTTGCATGAAAAATAACATTATATAACAAATAATTGCCGATAAAATTGGTGTTATAACCCATCCGAAGCTAATTTTTCCTATCATTTTAAAACTCATATTGGAAGCCTTTTTTGCAATACTAATTCCTAAAACAGCTCCAACAACTGCCTGGGAGCTTGATACAGGAACCAGCGGTAGTGAGGGAAGACCATATGAATTTAAAAAACTTTTTAATCCCCTGGAAGCAAAAAGAAATAGCACTGTTGAGCTTGCTAAAACTACAATAAATGCCGTCATAGGAGAAAGCTTAAATATTTTTTTCCCCACAGTATGCATTACTTTCCTGGAATAGGTAAATATACCTACAGAAATGGCAATAGCTCCAAGAAAAAACAACTGCTGTGCACTATCAATAGTAAAAATTCCAAAAATGTTTACATTTTTCAATGGGATTGTATCCGTAAAAACCCCCATTACATTAGCTATATTATTAGCTCCTAAACTATATGCTCCGAAAGCACCTACAATAATCAATCCTATTCGGGTATAAAAATCCTGACGTATTAAATGAATATTTGATTTTTTCAGAATCTGTTTAATAATCATAAAAAAAATAACTGCAAATATTGCAGCTAATATTGGAGATGCCACCCAGCTCATTATAATTTTTGAAACCACTTTCAATTCGGTTTTCAAACCAACAAAAAAATTCCATCCAATTATGGCACCTACAATAGATTGGGAAGTTGAAACAGGTATTGCAACTTTTGTCATTAAATAAACAGCCAGAGCAGCAGCTAATGCAACAATAAAAGCCCCACCTAAAGCCTTGATTGAACCAAGTTCTTCCAGTGTAGAACTTGTGCCTTTTCCACCAATAACTGCTCCTATTATTACAAAAAATGAAGCAATTATTGCAGCTGTTTTAAATGTAACCATTTTTGTTGTAACAGCAGTACCAAAGACATTCGCAGCATCGTTCGCACCTAAAGACCATCCAAGGAAAAGACCACTGGATAAAAAGAATAAAATTGTTAATAAGCTATATGTCTCCATAAAACCCTTTATAAGCTTCTCTTAATTGAGTAAACTGCAATACGTTCACATACTTCTTCTGCTTCATCGGATAATGATGCTACCCTTTCGATAATATCTCTAAGATGCAATTTTCTTGCAAGTTCATAATTATTTTTATTAAAAATAATTTTTTTCATTTTAATTTCCAAATCATCTGCTTCAGATTCATGGAATTTAACCTTGTTAATATGGGAATTTACTTCCGATATGTTTCTAAAATAAGAATTCCCTGCTTTAGAAGATTGCTCTACCGAATCAGCACAGTGATCGGCCATTTTTACAAAATCATCTTTAATTTCACCAAATATCTCCGGTTTCTCTGTATCTATCTGTATTACTACCTGTTTTGCTATATCTACTAAATCATCCATGGTTTCTAATAATCCAAGCACATCTCCACGGGCATCCGGAATAAGCATCTCCTTATAAAGTTTGTATTTTATCTCTCGTCTTACTTCATCTGTTTGACTCTCCAAATCAGAGATTTGTTCAATTCTTTTTTCTAAATTCTCTCTTTCATCATTAATATAATCACTAATGGCTTCTTTAAAAATTAAAGCTGTTTTTGTAATATTTTCTAAAAAAAGGTCTATTTCAGCTTCAATTACTTTTGTCTGTTTAATTAATTTATTAAACATATTAATACCTCACTTTCCACCCTTTTAATTTTATTAAATTACAGGTTTAATTCAACAAAAATTTCAAAAAAACTTGATTTTTCCAATAAAATCTAATATTATTATTAATGTATGGAAATTGATAAGTTTTTTACCAAAAATTATAAAGAAAATTTAGAAAAACTTCTCGATAATTATATAGATGAGGTTCTTAAATATTATTCTACCTTTATTGAAGAGGGCAAAATTTTCCCTGACATTCTATACAACTTAATAATTGTACATTTATGGAAGGATAATAGGGATAAAATCCATAATTTCTTAAAAAAACTTCTGGAAAAAAACAATCAATATACAAAATATTTAAAATTAAAAGAATACATTCATTCGGACAACGAAACTTTTATATTCAAAAATGAATTTCCCGACGATCTCAAAGCAGAGTATTATTCAAAACTTTATCCATTTTACATAAACCATAAGAAAGAATTTGATAAAAAACCTTTTTATTATAAAGAATTCTACGAAATTCTTGGTAATTATGCAACAAAAACCCAAAAAATCAATGATGCGTATATCTTTTTCTCCCTTGCTTTCTTATACAGCAAAAATCTTGAATCCTATTATTACAATTTGGGAAAAATGTACTATTCGGGTAATGAACCTAAAAAGGCTTATAACCTATTATCAGCCTCTATAGAAATAAATCCTAAAAATACAGATTGTTTAATTGAATTTTCACATGTATGTGCCGAACTTAACAAAGAAAAAGAAGCTATGAAAACACTTAAAAAAGTACATAAACTTCACCCGGATTATCCCGATGTATCATATAGAATAGGAAAATATTATCTTGATAATAACAACATAAAAGAAGCAAGAAAATACTTTCAAAAAGCTTTAAAACACAATCCTAACTACACTTCTGCTAACATCAATTATTTCTACCTTCTATTTATTGAAGGAAATAAAAATAAAATGCTTAATTTTATTGATAACATTGAAAATGAAGATTTAAAAGATATCTTTCAATTTTTCTATATACTGGAATTCAAACAGGATTATGGAAAACTTTTATCTCTTTTAAATAAAAATGATAACATCTCATCTGAAATTTCAATAGGTTTATGGGATCATTTTATCGATATAATGGATGAAGATAATCGAATGGCATTTGCTGAATACCTAAGAGACAATATGGAGATACTAAACGGGGATAAGATCGAACCTTTAGCTATCAAGTTTGAAGGTTAATTATGCCTTATTCTGATTTTAGATTAACCTCTGTTGTACGAAGAGTAATTGTCCAGATGAATTTCGACATTAGTAAGCTTAACATATCTGTAATTAATGGGGTAGCATATATTGATGGTTCTATTGAAAAAACGGACCCCCATATTAGAAAATTAAAGAGCAAATATTATTATGATAATGCTATTCTTGAGAAAAAATTAGCAAAAGAATATAAAAGTTCTCTTAAAATGATGGACAGAAATATTATAAATGCTCCAGGTATTCGGGGTGCAGTTTATAAATTTGAAGAATGGAAAAAAACTAGCGCCGGAGGTTGGATTAAGAAAAAAGAATAATCTCATATTTGTTTTATTTCTATATATTTCTGTTTAATTTTTTATAAATCATCTTAATTTCTTCCAACATCAGCTCTTCAGCCCTAACTTTTCTCTTAATTGCTAATTTATCCAGTATACCATTGACTTTTTCTTTATCATATTTCTTTTTTAAATTATTGGACAAAGTTTTTCTTTTATGACGAAAGCACATGAAAATAAATTCTATAAAATCTGGTTTGTCATAAATATTTTTTTTATCTCTTATATGCAGAGAAATTAAAGCCGAATGAACTTTGGGGCGTGGTGTAAACTCTCCCCTGTTGACTTTTTTAAGAAATTTAACATCAGCAAAATTTCTTAAAAATAAAGTAAAAGCATTATAATTATCTTCTGAAGGTTTTGCTGTAAAAGCTTTTGCTACTTCGTATTGAACCATTAAAATAGCTCTTTTAATATGTTCTCTGTATTTATATATATGCTTTATAATAGGCTTTGTTATATAGTAAGGTATATTACCAACTATTATAATATTATGAGTAAAATCAAGGGGGTATTTCAAAATATCATTTTTTATCACTTCTGCTTTATCGCCAGCAATATCCTTAAGTCTATCTACAAGTTCATCATCAATTTCTATAATTTTAAGATCTATGCTTTCTTTTTCAATTAAATACTCTGTTAAATTTCCCGTTCCACCCCCGATTTCTACTACAGTATCCCCCTTTTTTATATTTAATTTATCAATTATGAATTCTAGAGTATCCTTATTGTGTAAAAAATTTTGCCCAAGACTTTTTTTAGCTCTCAATATTTTCTTCCTCAATTATTGAATACAGCTTCTTTGCCTGCTGTTTTGATACATTTTTATTTTCCGGTAATTTTTCAATTTTAAACACTATACGTTTTGTATACATATAAATAGTTATTACATCACCTTCTACAACATCATAAGCTGGTTTTATTGTTTTTTCTTCATCTTTGCCATAATACACATTACCGTTATCACACAGCTTTTTTGCAACAGTTCTTCTTTTACAAATTCTTGAAATTTTCAAATATTTATCAATTCTCATAATTTTTAAATAAGCACCTCTACATAGTATTTATTCCTTAATTCATTTGCAATTTCAGTCATTTTTTTATCAACTTTTCTGGACATTAGAATATTTTTTACTCTTGGTTTGATTTCACCGTAACTGGGTCTTTTGGATTCTTTTTTGTTTTTCAGATAAACTATCACAATCCCCTTATTAAAATAAAAAGGTTTGGATAATTTTTCGGTATTTTTTAGATGCTTCATAATTATCGGGTTAATTTCCTGGGGACCTACCTGATTGAAATTATAAAATTTTACATTTTGCTTTTTTGCCCACGATTTTAAATTTTTCCATCCCATACTATCAAATTTAGATTTGAAATTATTATAATATGTTTCGATTTTTCTTTCAGATGGTTTCGGAAATATTAATATATGTGAGGCTTTTCTTTTGTTATTTTTAATATCCTCAAGATAGACAATATGATATCCATGTTTTGTTTTAAAAGGTTTGCTTATCTCTCCTTTATCCATATTAAAAAGAACTTTTTCAAATTCATCTACTACCTGTCCTTTTTGAACATATCCCAGTAATCCTCCCCGCTCTGAGCTGGGGCCATCAGAAAATTTCTCTGCTGCTTTTTCAAATGTAATCTTTTTCGATAGTATTTTTTCTCTAACATCATTAAGTTTGTCTTTTATCCCATTTATATCTTTCTGGGTTACATCAACTGGTAAAAAAGCGATTTCGTAAGTATACTTTGTTCCTTCGCTGAATTTGTTCTTATTTTCTTCATAAAAGTTTTTCACTTCTTCTTCTGTGATATTAACATTCGGTCTTATCTCTTTATTTACATATTCCTTTACATACAAATTTTCTCTAATTCGATTTCTATAATTTGCTCTTAAATTATTAATTGACATTCCCTGCTTTTGCAGTGCCTGTCTTAAAGCTGCATCTCCGCCAAATTTATCTCTCATATTATCAATCATGCTATCAACTTGCTGTTCAATTTTCTCATCAGAAATTTCAATCTCTTTATTTTCACTGGCTTCTAGATATATAATTTTCCTATTGATCATTTTATTTAAAACAGATTTTTTCTGTTTTTCTGTAATATTTTGTCTTCCCATCAAAGCCTGTTCAAGTTCACTTTTAAGTATAATATTATCATTAATCCGAGCTACAATTTTTTCTTCATAACTCTGGGCAATAACACCAGAGGAAATTATAAAC
>CAZMFS010000066.1:0-8578 GCA_964565585.1 uncultured bacterium | reverse complement strand
TGAGCTTTTTTATAGGACTGTTCTGCTACCTCTCTTAAACCCTGCTTTCCGAGGGTTGACATATATACTGAAGCAGCAACCGTCATTAGTCCCTGATTTGTACATATATTTGAAGTTGCTTTTTCTCTTCTAATATGCTGTTCTCTTGTTTGATATGTCATTACAAAACCTCTTTTGCCCTCTTTATCCTCTGTCATCCCGATAATTCTACCCGGGGATTTTCTAACATATTTTTTCTTAAATGCAAAATATCCCAGATATGGTCCTCCAAATGATAGAGGAATTCCAAGCTGCTGACCTTCTCCAACTACTATATCAGCTCCTAAATCACCAGGTTTTTTCAACAATCCTAACGAGATAGGATCGGCCATTACAATAAACATAGTTTTTTTGGAAGTTATTTTATCTTTTATTTTTTCTAAATTTTCCACTATCCCAAAAGAGTTTGGATACTGCGCAATTACAGCAGCAACCTCATCATCTATTTTCTCTTCTAAATCACAGTAATCTATCTCTCCATCTTTCTCATCTACCATTACAAATTCTGCTTCAGAACCAAGAAGATAAGTTTTTATTACCCTTAACCAGTATGGGTTCAAACTTTTTGGAACTACTATTTTGTTTTTTCTGGAAACACTCATAGCCATTATAACTGCTTCGGCTAAAGCACTTGCTCCATCATACATTGAAGCATTTGCAACATCCATTCCGGTTAATCTACAGATCATTGTTTGATATTCATAAATATGCTGGAGTGTCCCCTGGCTTACTTCAGGTTGATAAGGAGTATATGCTGTGTAAAATTCCGGTCTAGATATTACATGATCAACTGTTGAAGGTATATATCTATCATAGGCTCCTCCACCCATAAAACATACATAATCATCAACAGTTTTATTCTTTTTAGCCAGTTCCTTCATTAATTTTGAAACTTCCAGTTCGGAAGTCCCTTCAGTGAGAAGATTTTCATCGCTAAAACGAGCCTCTTTAGGTATATCCTCAAACAATTCCTCTATGGAATCATAACCTAAGGAGGAAAGCATCTCCTCTATCTCTTCAGAAGTATGAGGATAATATGCCATATAAACCTCCTTTAATTACTTACTCCTCTAATTTACTTTCATATTCTTCAAAATCCATCAATTCATCAAGCTGGTCAGAATCTGTCATTTCAATTTCAAAAATCCAACCGTTATCAAATGGTTCCTCATTTAAAAGTGCTGGGTCATCTTCAAGTTTGTCATTAACCGCAACAATTTTTCCACTAACAGGAGCTTTTACTTCAGCAACGGCTTTAACTGACTCGATTTCATTTACATCTTCTCCCCGATCATATTCTTCTCCAACTTCGGGTAAATCAACATAAACAATATCACCAAGCTCAGCCTGAGCATGATCTGTTATACCTACTCTTATAATACTATTACCTTTTTTTTGAACCCACTCATCAGACTCTGTATACTTTAAACCTTCTTTAGCCATGGTTCCTCCTTTCGATAAAAACCATTTTTATTAAATTTTTCATTGCTAAAACAGAAAACTTTCTATATATTTGGATTATATGGAAGTCTTTTATTTTGTCAAATATTAATTAATAATTTTTTGAAAGGGGGCACTTAATTATGTTAGCAGTTATTTCTTTATTTTTAATTTTAATTGGAATTATAATTTTACCATTTTCTTCAAAATTAAATATCTCAAAATATTTAATTTTCCTTTTTATCATAATTATGGCTGTAGTTTTTGCATCACAATCTGTGGTGATTATAGATGCCGGAGAGGTTGGAGTTCAAATACTATTTGGAAAAGTAATAAAAAGACCATTGCAATCAGGACCTAACTTTAAAATTCCTATGGTTGAGGTTGTTAAATATCCTACCAGACTAAGAGAATATACAATGAGTGCAAGAAAAGTTGAAGGTGAAAAAGTAGGTGATGACAGCATAACGGTTAGATCATTCGATGGTCTTGAGGTAAAAATAGATTCAACTATCTGGTGGAAAATAGATAAAAACAAAATTTATGATATCTATGAAAATATTGCTAAAAATGCTGATGAACTAAAATCAAAAGTAGTAAGACCTGCAATTAGAACTGCAATAAGAGATGAATGCTCAGCGATAACATTACAAAAACTTTATTCTGTGGAAAGGCAAAAACTTGGAAAGTATATTAAGGAAGCTCTAAGTAAATCATTAAGAAAAAAGCATATAATAGTTCAGGATGTGTTAATTAGAAATATTAAGCTTCCTCCAAAAGTTGAGGATTCTGTACAAACAAAAATTCAGAAACAGCAGGAAGCTGAAGCAATGGAAGCAAAAAAAGAAATAGCAAGAAAACAAGCAGAAATCAAAGAAATTGAAGCCAATGGGCTTGCCAAAGCACAGAGTATAATAAAGAAAAATCTTACACCAGAGTATCTACAGCATGAAGCAATTCAGGCTTATAAAGAACTTGCTAAATCACAAAATACTACATTTGTAATACTTCCTACATCTAGAGAAGGCACGGGTATGCCGTTAATATTAAATCCCGAAAAACAATCAGTTACAACCCCAAAAAGCGAATCAAAGTCTAACAATCAATCTAAAACGGGAGAATAAATAAGTTTTATGATTAAAAAATTCCTTCAGTTATTTTTATTATTGTTCCTTTTTACAAAATTAATATTTTCCATTGTCTTTATCCCTATGAATGAAACCCAAAAGAACCATTTAAAAGCTTATGGAGTAATTTATAAGTCTGTATCACTTAATCAAAAAGCTGAATGGCTTCTTAATTATAAAGGTGGTTCTTTTGTAGTTTTTAATAATTCAATAGAAGAAGTTGCAAAAAAGTACGGAGTATCATATTCAATAATTGATAAGAAACAGTACAATAAAATTCAAAATACTATAAAAAACAATAACATGAAAATAGTTCCACTGGAAAAAACCGCTAAAATAGCTGTATATATCCCCCCGGAAAGCAATCCCTGGGATGATGCAGTTACACTTGCATTGGAATATGCTAATATCCCCTATGACAAGATATGGGATAAAGAAATTCTAAACGGCAATATATACAAATACGACTGGCTGCATCTCCATCATGAGGATTTTACCGGTCAGTACGGTAAATTTTTGGCCTATAAATATTCAACATGGTATATGAAGCGACAAAAAATTTACAAAAAAGAAGCTAAAAAACTTGGGTTTGATAAGGTTTCCAATCTAAAACTTGAAGTTGCTAAAACTATTAAAAATTTTGTTAAAAAAGGTGGCTTCTTATTTTCAATGTGTTCGGCAACTGATACTCTAGATATCGCCCTTGCTGCATCAAAAACTGATATAGTCCCACCGGAATATGATGGAGACCCGATGGATACAAACTACAAAACAAAACTGGATTACTCTAAAACCTTTGCATTTACAAATTTTGATATCTATCCCGACGCGTATAAATATGAATTTTCCACTATTGATACAGTTCGGGCAAATAGCTCCAGCTTTACCAAGGATCAATACTTCTTTGAATTATTTGAATTTTCTGCAAAAATTGATATTGTTCCTACCACACTAACACAGAATCATCAGTATGTTATCAAAGATTTTCTGGGACAAACAACATCCTTTATGCTGGATACAATTAAGGATAGAATTACTATTCTGGGTAGATACCAAAAATTTGAAGAAGCAAAATACATTATGGGAAAAACTGGAAAAGGATTTTTCGTATTTTTAGGAGGTCATGATCCGGAAGACTTTGTTCACAGAGTTGGAGATCCAAAAACCAAACTCAAATTCCATAAGAACTCCCCGGGCTACAGGCTTATACTTAATAATATACTTTTCCCTTCTGTGAAGAAAAAACCTCTAAAAACATAACTTTATCATATTAAAGAAGCTGGGTCGTTGGTTATCACCGCATCGACCCCCATTTCCTTTAATTTGTTAAATATCCTAATACTATCAACAGGATATGTAACAATCTTTTTGCCTTTTTTATGAGTTTTTTCAACTAAATTTTTATTAATTACTGTCCAGTGGGGATGTAAGTTATCAACAAGATTCCAGTTTATTTTCATCGAATTAAAACTACTCTCAAAAAGTAAACCTGTTTCTAATTTAGGATATTTTCTTTTAACAGCATATATAAAATCTGAATTAAACGATGAATAAAACAATCTGCTTTGGGAAAAATCTAAAAAATATTCCAAATAATTATCTACATTGAAAGATTCGTTAAAAAATGGAGAGATTTTAAACTCGACATTTATTTCTAAAGTGGTATTTTTTATAATATAATCCAGAACCTTTTTTGCAAACATTGAGCCCTTTTTAGAATCGATATTTATATCATCAAAAAGTGTATTCGATATAAATTCCTCAAAAATATCAACTTCATCATGATGCATTATAAGCTTCTTATCTTTTGTCAATTGGAAGTCTAGTTCTACAAAATCAACATTATGCTGAATATTTCTTAATCCTAAATACGAATTTTCACCGTGTTTTTTATGAAGCCCTCTGTGAAGACCTATTAAGGTTTTATTATCTTTTTTAATTTTATATCCTTTCTTTTACAGGTTATTTAAGTTAACACCAATCTGAAAATATATTTGCTGTTTTTTCTTACTAAATCCAATTTCCCATCTAATATATCTTAAAAGAACCACCCTTTTTTCCACACCTAATCCATAATAAATCTTCCCATCTTCAATTCTATTTTTAGTAAGATATCCGCAGAAAATATAGGGTACAAATATATTTTTATTATTAAGATACTTCAAACCTGATTTAATATCCATTATATCTTCATAGTAGGAGTAATCATCAAGATCAAATATGTTGTCATATTTAATCCTATTATTGTAAACAAAATCCGTTCCTGCCAGTTTTCCCCAAAAAAGGTCGGTATAAAAGGAAACAAAATTTTTAATATTAAAATAATGTTCATGCTCAACAACATACTTGCTATAATTTAATTCTGATAATGGTTTTTCATAAGAAGCATGGAACCTGTATCCATCTAATTTTAAATTGCTGGAATTTATATTTTCTATATCAATCTCGGCTTTTGACTTATAATAGTTGACATAATCTGAATACATAGGTTTATATTCCTGATAGGAAAAATTGACTTTTAAGCCAGATATATACTTAATCAAATTAAACCCGGTAAAACCGTAATATTTTTTCTGTGTATATTTATCTCCAGGAAAGTCTGACTCCTCATAATAACCGGCTCCTATTTTAAATCTTACTGGTAAATCAAAAAATAATGGTGAAAAATAAGTTATTCTTCCATGCCTATCTTTATCTAAAACCAGCTCATGCGTAAGCATCCCGTTCCATCCAATGACATTATTGTAATCGACTCTGGAATAAGTTTTAAAACCCTTCCCGGCTATGAAATTACCGGCAAGACTTAATTTAGCTCTGTTTTTCTCATTCACATATATTACCAGATTAGTCTTTCCATCTACATTCTCGAAATAGGGAAGAACTACCTCAAAAAATCCAGTTCCATATAATCTATCAAGAGATTGCAGAAGCTTTTTATCAAAATATATTTGTTCATTTCTTTGAAAATATTTTTTTATAAATCTATCCGAGAAATATTCATTATTAAGTACTTTAATACCATCAACAGCCAAATTTCTGGTTTTTAAATACAAGGTTTTATCCACAACACTGCAATCACATACCAAAGTTGCTCTATATCCATCCTTATATTCGATATTTTTAATCTTTTTTAGTAACTTTTTGGTATTTGTAAGCGATTCTGTTTGAAAGCTAATAGATTTATCCGGAGATTTAATTTTGATACTTTCAATTATAGTATAATCCTTTATATACAATGACTCACCAACCAGTTCTGCCCTAAACTCCCATAAGTTTTCAGTAGATATTATATTTTCAATTTTTTTATAGATATTTGATTCACATAAATAATCTTTTATCTTAAATTTTTTGTTATTATAAATAATATTTTCAATATAGTATTTTTGCTCCTTAAGTTTTAAATCTTTGTTTAATTTTTTTGCATGTTTTTTACCATATTTATATCCTTCTTTATAGATTTGTTTATATTTATCAAAATCACTGGATTTAATATCTCCCAGGGGGATATTAAATACCTTGTGAGCTTTTTGATAGCTCTTTTTTGTTTGATTATAGATAAAGATTGTTGTCAATTGATTTAATGTTTCCAGAACAGTAGTAACATCTGTTGAAGGAGATTTTGAAATATCAACCCCGACCATAAAGTTTACTCCCATATTTTCAAGTTCTGAGATAGGTAAATTATTAGAAATACCACCATCCACAAGTTTATGTTTATCAATTCTAATAGGTGGAAATACCCCCGGAATATTCATGCTGCTTCTAACAGCAATTCCAAGATCCCCTTTTTTAAAGACATATTCTTCTCCTGTCTTTATATCTGTTGACACAACTCGCATTGGATAATAGAGATTATTAAAATCATTAAACTTATTTATGGTAGTTATTGGAGAGAGATATTTAAAAAACAATTTTTGAATTTTGTACCCGGATAAAATCGATCTTGGAAGTTCAAGTCCCTTTTTTGTTATATTCAAACTCCCCATAAAAAGGTCATAATAATTTTTATTCTGCATGATTACATCTTCACGACCCGGATCGTTTGAGAAAATAGCTGTAAAATCAACAGAATTCATAAGTTCAATTATCTCATTCATTTCATAACCTGAAGCCAAAAATCCTCCTATGACAGCCCCCATCGAAGTACCTGTTATCATATCCGGTTCAAGCCCTTCTTCCTGAAGTGCCTTTAAAAAACCTAGATGAGCAAAGCCTCTGGCACCACCACCGCTTAAAGCAACACCCCAGTATTTTCTTTTTAATGTATCAGTTTTAATTTTACCAGTAGGTAAAATATCCTTCTTGTATTTAAATTTGACAGGAGCTGTAAATGATTTAGAAAAGAGGATAATAAAAATTAACAAGAGATATAAAAATATTTTTTTCATATACAAATTAAGATTATCATAATCTTTAAAAATAACAACGATTTTTACTCTGTATTCAATTTTTCCTATTCTGTATTCTGTATAATGATTTCAACTCTTTAATATTTAGATCCTGATATTCGTAATTTCTAAATACTATCAAATAATATTCTTTATTTACCAGTTTTAAATATTTTTTATTTGTCTAGATGTTTATAATTATTTAAATTAAATAACTATTCATTATCCTTTTTGGTAAAAATCTTTCTTATCTTGCTAATATGATATTCAGAAACATCATCTATAATGCTGTAAAACATGGGGATTAAAATTAAAGTTACAAACATAGACATCAATAAACCGAATGTTACTGTTCTAGTAATTGTACTGTATTTTACGAATGCAGTATCCGAAAATCCCAATGACATAGGAAAAATACCAATAATAGTGGTAAATGTAGTCATTAAAACGGGTCTTAATCTATCCTTTCCACCCTGTATTATTGCTTCTACTTTTTTATGTCCTTTCATTCTTAAACGATTAATATGATCGATAATAACTATACCGTTATTTACAGCTATACCCACAAGAATTATAAATCCCATATAGCTCATGGAACTAATTTCTCCTCCTGTCAAATATAACCCCCAAAGAGCTCCTAAAATTGATATAGGTAGCCCCAGAACTATACCTAAAGGCATATTAACTGATTCAAAAAGTGATGCCATAACCATATATACAAGAAGTAGCGCCATTAATATTAGAAAGAAAAATTCCTTCATACTTTCTTTTTCTCTTTCGAATTTTTCTCCCATTCTGATTCCATAACCTTTAGGAAATTCATAACTATTGGTAAGATTCATGATATTACTTTTCAATGCTCTTGGGTCTTCAAGACTGGTTGTTAACGTCATATTAAGAGATACTTCCCTATTATCATGAATGATACGCTTCATTGCAGGTTCTATTTTAAAATTAGAAATATCTTTTAGCTTAATTACTTCCCCGTTTTTAAGATAGACATTAGAGGATTCTATATCCGAAATTTTTAAATTTTCAAGATTATCCCTCTCAACGACAAGTTCCATATGGGTATCATTAATATTTAAATCTCCAATATCCCTGCTTCTTAACATTGAAGACATCGAAGAAAGAATCTGCCATACATTAATATCTAAATAATCAGATTTGGCTCTATTCAATTTAACATTAACCTCTTCTGTATCGCTATCTTCCTCATAATCGACCGTACTAACACCATCTATTTTTTCAAAAAAAGGAGCCAAATCAGATGCTATTGTATAAAGGTATTCAAAATCTTTCCCATATAAAACAACATTAAATACGCCTTTTCTTTCGCTTGCTCCACCTCCTGAGTGATACCCCCATCCAAATCTAATATCCAATCCAGGAATTTTATCCGGAAGATAATTCTGTTTTATTTTACTAATAATTTCTCTCTGTTTAAAATCTAAATTATCTGTATCAAGAAATAATCTTAGTCTAATTCCCCTGGTTCTAACCCTGGAGGTAACATATTTAACCTTTAATTCTTCTCTTGCTTCAATTAATTTTTTTTCAATAGGATATACAACATCCTTTAAT
>CAZMFS010000065.1:0-8649 GCA_964565585.1 uncultured bacterium | reverse complement strand
ATGTAGCAATCGGAGCTTTATTCGGACTGTATGACTGGCGTTTTGAAGTAATGGGTCTTTTATATCATGCGATTGATTTGGAGAAGCAGTTTGATGGTATTGGTCCTCATACGATTTCATTTCCGCGTTTGATGGATGCCCAAAATGCTCCGTATGTTCAAAAAACAAAATATAAGGTTTCTGATGAAGATTTTAAAAAATTAGTTGCTGTTTTGAGGTTGTCAGTTCCCTATACTGGAATGATTGTAACAGCTCGAGAAAGATCTGAAATGAGGGATGAAGCAATGATGCTAGGTTGCACACAGACGGATGCTTCTACAAGAATAGGTATTGGAGCATATAGTGAAGCATATAATGAACAGGAAAAAGAAAGACAGCAGTTTGTAATAGATGATACAAGAGATGTGGATTCGGTTATTAGAAGGTTTGCAGAAATGGGAATGATTTCATCATTCTGCACTGCAGGATATAGATGCGGAAGAACGGGAAAAAAGATAATGAATATGTTAACAACATGCCAGGAAGGAAAATTCTGTAAATTAAATGCAATATTAACCTTTAGAGAATGGCTTGATGATTTTGCTTCAGAAGAAACTAAAAAAATAGGGGAAAAATTAATTAAGCAGGAAATGAAGGAAGTAGAGCAGGATCCTTATTTTAAGGAGCATGATTTATTGGAACCTTTTAAAAAGTATTACGAAAGAATAAAAAATGGAGAAAGAGATATCTATATCTAAAAAAATTAAAAATAAGTTAGATAAAGAAAATGAATTTGAAAAACAATTAAAGATTATTGCTGATACCCTGAGTAATGATTATAATATTAAAATTTACTTCTGTGAAATACTTGGGGGAAGGCGATGGTCTTATATTGTGGGGTCAAAAGATATTATGGCTCCAACCAAAAAAATTAAAATTGATTCAAAATTGGGAATAGTAATTGATAATTACGATAAACTGAAAGAGCAAACATGGAATAGTATTATAGAAATAGTTAAAGACCTAAAATGAAATATAGGGAAGAAAAAGACTATTTAGGAAAAGTAGAAATTAAACAGGATAGATATTACGGAATACATACTAAAAGAGCATTAGAAAATTTTCCTATTTCTAGTTACAAAATAGATTCAACTTTTATAAAATCATTTGCATATGTTAAACATGCTTCTGCTTTAACAAATAAAGAATATAGTTATTTGGAGCCGAAAGTTGCCGATGCTATTATTCAGGCATGTAAAGAGATTGAAAATAAAAAACTGCATGATGAAATTGTAGTTGATCCCTTTCAGGGGGGAGCAGGTACTTCTACAAATATGAATTTTAACGAGGTAATAGCAAATCGGGCAAATGAAATACTGGGGTATAAAAAGGGTAGCTATGAGGTAGTTGATCCCCTGGATCATGTTAATAAACACCAATCAACAAATGATGTTTATCCAAGTGCTTTCCAGGTTGGTGTTTTATTTAAGCTACATGAACTTGAAAAAGAAATTGCAAAGCTTCAGGATGTTTTACAGAAAAAGGAACAAAAATTTAGAGGGATATTAAAAATTGCTAGAACTCAACTTCAGGATGCTGTTCCAATAACTTTAGGCATGGAGTTCGGAGCCTGGGCTAATGCTGTTTCAAGAGATAGATGGAGGATATTCAAATCCAGGGAGCGAATAAAAGCTTTAAATCTGGGAGGTACTGCTGTAGGTACCGGACTGGGAGCTCCAAAAAAATATATATTCAAAGTGGTTGAAAATCTTAAGGATTTAACGGGGTTAACCATAGCAAGGGCTGAGAATCTTATCGATGCAACTCAGAACAAGGACAGTCTCGTTGAGGTTTCTGGTATGCTAAAAGCTTACGGTTCAAATCTTTTAAAGATTAGTAGTGATTTGAGGTTGCTAAGCAGCGGTCCGGAATCGGGAATAAATGAAATAGATCTGCCAAGGGTGCAGAAAGGCTCATCAATTATGCCGGGAAAAATTAATCCGGTTATTTTAGAATCAGTTTCCCAAATTGCTTTAAAAGTAATAAATAATGATAATTTGATAGGGCAGATTGCAGGTCTTGGCAATCTGGAGATAAATCAATTTTTACCATTAATGACCCAGACATTAATGGAGACACTTACAATTCTGATATCAGGAACTAAAATGTTAACAAATAAATGTGTAAAAGGAATAAAACCAAATAAAAAGATAGCTAAGCGATATGCAATGAATAGCAAAACAATAGCAACTGTTTTTGTTCCCAAACTTGGATATAAAAAAGTTGAAGAGATTATAAAAACAGCAATGGAAAATGATAAGACCGTTAAACAGGTGATTCTTGATAAAAACCTGATGACCGAAAAAGAAGTTGATGAAATGCTTTCACCCTGGAATATGTATAAAATGGGATTTGATGATTAGTTGTATAGATTGTTTATTATAAGGAGAATTAATGCAGATTAAAACTGATTTTCTTGTAATTGGTTCCGGTATTTCGGGACAGCTGGTATCTCTAGAGCTTGCTAAAAAAGGAAAAGTAATTCTTATTGCTAAGGATGAAATAAAAGAGGCAAACACATACTATGCCCAGGGTGGTATAGCAGCAGTAATGGATAAAAAAAATGATTCTTTTAAACAGCATGTGGAGGATACACTTTATGCTGGTGATGGTTTGTGCAATAAAAAAGTAGTAAATGAAATTATTGAGGAGTCTCCCGAAATAGTAAAAAAATTAAACAGTTTGGGGGTAAAATTTGAGAGAAACGACAGTAACTTCAAACTTTCAAAAGAGGGCGGTCATTCTAAAAATAGGGTTCTATATTATAAGGATATAACTGGACAGGAGATAGAGAATAAGCTTTATAAAAAAATTAAAGATCATCCCAATATTATTGTTTTGGCATATCATTTTGCCGCAGATTTAATTATTGAAAAAAAGCTTTCCACAATGAATTCAAATAAGAATAAGTGCTGGGGCGCATTTGTATATAATAAGCTGGAAAATAGAATGATTTCTATCGGAGCTAAGAGAACTATTCTTGCTACAGGTGGAGCAGGAAAAGTATATCTATACACTTCGAATCCCGATATTGCAACGGGAGATGGAATTGCTATGGCATTCAGAGCCGGAGCAACTATTCAGAATATGGAATTTATGCAGTTTCATCCAACTACACTTTATCACCCCTATGCAAAAAACTTTTTAATATCTGAGGCTGTAAGGGGAGAGGGAGGAGTTCTTAAAACAATAAATGGTAGGCAGTTTATGCATAAATATCATGAACTTAAATCCCTGGCACCCCGGGATATTGTAGCCAGATCAATGGATACAGAAATGAAAAAAGATGGTGTGGATCATCTCTGCTTGGATATTTCTATGAAATCAGACCAGTTTATCAAAAACAGATTTCCAAATATTTATAAAAAATGTCTTAAATATAATATTGATATTACAAAAGATATGATACCCGTAGTTCCTGCAGCTCATTATAACTGCGGAGGTATTAAGGCAACAATAAATGGAAAGACCGATATAGAAAATCTTTTTGCTATAGGGGAAACTGCCTGTACGGGATTTCACGGGGCTAACAGACTGGCAAGTAATTCTCTTCTTGAAGGTGCAGTTATGGCTCAGAAAGCTGCAGATTTTATAAAGAAATCGGGTTTCGATGAAGATATAATTCCCGAGCTTGATTACTGGAAATCTCCTGTTACATTAAAGCATGAAAATGTAATAATAAACAACAACTGGGATGAATTAAGAAGAACAATGTGGAATTTTGTGGGGATAGTTCGCTCTGATAAAAGATTAAGATACGCATTAAAAAGAATTAAACTTATTGAAGAGGAGATTAAGGAGTTTTATTATGAAAATCCGGTTTCAACAAATTTACTGGAGATGAGAAATTTGATAATTAATGCAAAAATTATTGTAAAAGCATCTCTATGGAGAAAAGAGTCAAGAGGGATTCACTTTACCCTTGATTATCCTGAAAGCAAAGAAGAATACAGTGATAAATTTTCTTCTTTTAGGAAAGGAGATTTATGAAAAAATTTACCATTTTTATTCTAGCTTTACTTCTTATGTCATGCTACTACACTCTCGAAACTACAAAACTTGAAGGGGTAGACAGTATTAACATTCAAAAGATAAATAATAAAACGGATGAATATAGGTTGAACGAGTACCTTATGGATGAATTAACGAAAGTATTTGTTAATGACTCCAGCCTGCAGGTTGGGGATAAAAGTAATAAAACTGCAAATTTAAATATAACAATCAAAGAGTTTAATGAAGAAATTGTAGCAATTGATTTTAATGAAAATCCTACTTCCAAAAAAATAATTATTAGATTAAATTATAAGTTTTCAAAAAATAAAGAAGTAATCGATGAAAATAAAAATTATATATACGAATATAATTATACAGTTGATAAAAATGTTGATGAGGATTTTTATGTAAAAAAAGCAGTACAGGAACTTGCATCAAGCTTGAAGGATCAGCTTGTAGAGGGGTTTTAATGAAATTTAATCAGTTTTTGGACTTAATTAAGAAAAAGAATTTGGACACTGTTACCTTAATTAGAGGTGAAGAAAGATATTATCTTAGAAAAATTATCGAAAGGTTAAAAGCAACTTATGATGAAAATCAGGTAGAAATAATTCACGGGGAAGATACAGATGCACAAACTATAAAGGAAAAAATGGAAACCAGAGATATGTTTTCTTCCCAAAATGTTTTGCTTCTTATCAACCCTGCAAAAGTTAAAAATATTGAAAAATTATCAACTACTTTAAAAAATAAAGATAAACTTACAAATATATTAATAATTTTTACCTACCAGAAATACTTTAAGACAGGTAAAAAACCGTACAAATTTATAAATAAAAAATCAAACTATCTTTTTAAAAAAATTTATAAAAATAAATTATATTACTTAGTGAAGGATTATATTAAAGATAATAATAAAAAAATTACAAAAGAAGCAATAGATTACTTTATTGAGAGAAATGAAGATAATGTAGAAATTATTTTTAAAGAGCTTGATAAATTGCTAATTTTCATAGGAGAGAAAGAAAAAATTGATATTGATGATATTGAGAAACTGTCAGGTAATTTTGCAAGAATTAATGTGTTTGATATATTGGATAGCCTTAGACACCAGAATAAAAAGAAATTTTTTAGTACGCTTGAATATATTTTAAAAGATAAAGATACCTATGAGGTATTAGGATTATTGAAGCTGATATATACCGAATTAAAGAAAATATTAACTGTAAAAAACAATTTAAACAAAGATAATAATACTATTGCAAATAAAATAAATCTTCATCCCTATGTATTCAAAAAAAATAACTACAGGGGATGTTCAAAAAAAATAAACTACAAACAAATAAAGGCTGTATTAAAGGAGTTGACATCTGCTGATCTTAAAATTAAAACCGGGCATGATCCATATACAGTTTTTCATAGGTTATTTCTGGATTTTTTTTAATAAAGTTCTTGCAAAGAAACTAAAAATTTATTATATTTAGTATAACGAAACAAAAGGAGGTTTTTATGAAAGAATGGGTGGATTATGCTCTAGAAGTAATGTCCAGTCTTAATATTGATTATGGCGACGCTCGATTAAGAGGAACAGATATGGAATTTGTTCGTACTTATAATGATGTCTTAAAGAATGTTAGAAATAACAAAGAGCTGGGCATAGGGATTAGAATATTATTAGATGGTAGATGGGGATTTGCAGCTACTCCTTATCTTACAAAAGATAAAATTGCCGAAACAGTTAAAAAGGCTGCTGGGATTGCTAAAGCAGCGTCAAGGGTTGAACAAAAACCTATAATACTTACAAATGACAAACCTGTAGTTGATACTTACAGAACAAAAATTGAAAAGAATCCATTTGAAGTATCATTGTCTAAGAAAGCCGACACACTTTTTGAAGTTTATAATAAGGCAAGTAAAGTGGATAAAGTAAAAAAAGTTGATGGATTTATGTATTTTCAAAAAATTCATCAATTTTTTAAATCAACTGAAGGAGCTGATCTGGAAAATGAAGTATATATTTCCGGTGCAGCTTATGAAATCACAGCTGTTGGAGAAAACGATTTCCAAACAAGAAATTATCAAATGTTTCCAAAAGCAAAGGGGTATGAATGGATTGAAGAACAACCTATAGTTGAAAATGCAGAGAAGCTTGCCGAGGATGCAGTTAAAAAACTTGAAGCCAAAAAAGGTCCTTCAGGAAAAAAGGATCTAATCTTAATGCCCTCTCACTTAGCTTTGACTATACATGAATCTGTTGGACATCCTACAGAACTTGATAGAGTTCTGGGATGGGAAGCTAATTTTGCAGGCACTTCATTTGCAACTACAGAAAAATTAAATAACTTCCAGTACGGTTCTAAAGTTGTTAATTTTGTTGCAGACAATACTTTAGAAGAAGCTATAGGAACATGGGGATTTGATGATGATGGTATCCCTGGTAAGAGATGGCATATTGTAAAAGATGGTATTCTCATAAATTACGGTACTACAAGAGAAACAGCTCATTATATTGGTAAAGAAGAGAGTATGGGATGTAACAGAGCAGATTCGTATGCTTCACAGCCGATAAACAGGATACCAAATTTAAGTCTTATGCCCGGTAAAGAAAAATTAAGTCTGGATGAATTAATTGCTGATACAAAAGATGGTGTTCTTATTGATGGTAGAGGAAGCTATTCTATAGATCAAAGAAGATATAATTTCCAGTTTGGTGGAGATATGTTTTATGAAATTAAAAATGGTAAAATAACCCAACCTCTAAAGGATGTTACCTATCAATCAATTACACCGGATTTCTGGAACTCCTGTGATGCTATTTGTGATGAAAACCACTGGGAACTTTATGGAGTTCTTAATTGCGGAAAAGGTGAACCTGGACAGCGTATGCAGATGAGCCATGGTGCTGCTCCTGCTAGGTTTAGAGATATTGAGTTAGGAGGTGCCTTCAATGGATAAAAAGAAAAGATTTAAAAATGTTGTAAATGTTATAAAAGATAATACAAAGGCAGATGATTTTATAGTAAATTATGAAGCAAAAAACAACGCTTTAACCAGATTTGCAAACAATATGGTTACTCAGAATGTAGATACTGTAAATGAACAAATAAATTTAACATTGTTTATTGGCAAGAAAAAAGGAAGTTTATCATCAGCAAATCTTGATGAAGATTCAGTTAAAAGATTAATTAAGAAATGCGAGGAGATAGCCGAAAATTCTGTTGAGGATAAGGAATACATGCCCAGTTTGGATAATGATAACCAGAAAATTGAAAACATGGTGGATAACCAGGTTGTAAATATGAACGCAGAAGATAGGGCGGATATTGTTAATTCTACAATCCAGGAAGCAAATAACAAAAATGTAGATGTATTTGGTACTGCTTCAAATACGCTGAACAGTTATGGGGTAGCTACAAAAAACGGTTTGTTTAAATTTTATGAAGGAACTAATGTAGGATACTCTAATACTGTACAGATAGAAGATGAAAAGGGAGCTTCCTTTTTGAGCGGACATAATAAAAAATCAGTTTCGCTGGAGAAGGTTAATTCTTCTTTTAAAGCTGCAATGAAGGATGCCAGAAATCTACAGAATAGACAAAGTTTTGAACCTGGTAGGTATAAAGTTGTAATATCTGCACAGGCAGCTACAAAACTTTTTTTATGGCTGGGATTTTATGGTAATAACAGAAGGGCTGTAGATGAAGGTTACTCTCCATACATTAAAAAAATGAATAAAAAAATTATGGATGAAAGAGTAGATATATATACTGATCCCACTGACAAAAAAGCTCCATCCAAACCTTTTACAGAGGAAGGGCTTAAAATTGAGAAAAAACATATGGTAAAAAACGGAAAATTAGTGGATCTTCCATGCAGCAGATACTGGGCCGATGAAAATGGATATCAGCCTTGGGCAATGTCTAATTTGATAATTGATGATGGAAATAAAACAGAAGAGGAATTGATAAAACAGGTTGATAAAGGTTTTTATATAAAAGATTTATGGTATATCAGAATGGTTAAGATGGAAGATTTTCTATTAACCGGAATGACTAGGAATGGATTATTTTATATAGAAAATGGAGAAATTAAAGAGGGAGCTACACATTTTAGATGGAATGATTCTCCTATAAGAATGTTAAACAACCTAATAGATCTGGGACAGGGAGTAGCTAACCTTGGCAACTGGTACTCTGTATTTGCACCAGCTTTATTAGTTGATGATTTTTATTTTAGCAGCAAAACACTATTTTAATAAATTCTTTAGGGGTAAAATAATAATTTTACCCCTTTTTCTATTGGATAAAACTAAAACTATTAGTGAATTTTGCAACAATTTACCTTGAATTACGTATACATTTATGGTAGTTTCTAATCGACTGGAAAAGTATATTGAAAGGAGAGTCATAATGAAAAGACAGTATCCAATGATACTAACATTTATCTTTGGTTTAATAGGGTTTGTTTTAAGATTTTCCCCTATATTAAATGAAAAATATTTAAATGATTTTTTAAGCTGGACAATGGCTATAGCTGCATTTGCCGTTATCATTGCAGTTGTTAGTCTTTTGAAACATCATACAGAAAAAATTAAGCGTAAACACGGGGATATGGCTT
>CAZMFS010000064.1:0-8747 GCA_964565585.1 uncultured bacterium | reverse complement strand
TAATACAGAAGTTGCCAAGATCATCTTTGATTTGTTGAAGTAGCATATTAATTATTTTTAATTTTAGTTTTTAACCTGTTAAAAATATTATAAAACTGGAGAAAGCTTTTTTATGTTAAAAACAAATCTGATTACAGTATAAGCTTACTTATGTCTTGATATATAAAAAATATAATATAAACTAAATATATGAAATTAAAACTTGTTTTTTCAGTATTTATTCTAATTTTTGTTGTATCCTGCATGCATTCCAGTATGGAATTAAAAGATAAGGAAGTGTTTTCGTATGCTTCTTCTCTAACCTCAAAAGGGATGTATGAAGATGCTTTGGATTATTACAAGGGTTTATTGGATAAGAAATTAGATAAGAACTTGAAGGCCAAAATCTATAATAATATGGCAGTTATTTATGAAATAAAAGGTGAGAATACAAAGGCTAGAGAGTATTACAGAAAGGCGATAAATCTAACCAATAATAAAAATATTTATCAAAATTATAAACTGTTTTTGGATACATTATGATTAAAAAAAAGTTATTATATTTATTGATAGTATTGTTATTGTTTTTAATTTCATGCACCACCACCCAAACTAAAATTATTAAGGTAGATAAAAAAACTACAGGGTATATATTGAAGGATGACAAACTTGCGTTGGCTCCTCCTATTGTTAATTCAAATTATTCATATGAAATTCATGATTTGATGAACAAAATCGGGAAAGCTATTCTATCCAATAGTTTCAGAATGACTCCAGAAATTAAAATAAATGATTATAATAATAAAAAAATTGTTATATTAAAAACTTCAAGGGCTGTAGCTGCTGATTTTGTAGTATATGGAAAAGTTGAACATTCTAAAATAACCTTTTATCCTGAGAGAAATAAATTTCCCGATCATGTCAATCTGGAAAATGTTGATGAAAATCAAATTCAGTACGGAGAGAGACTTAATATCTCTATAGATCTAGAACTTTATAATTCAAAAAACTATTTTAAGGTTATTGAAAGAAGCTATAATTATAGTTTTTTTACGATGCCTTTTGAGGAGGATAAAAAAGAAGAAAACTGGATTGATAGTAAAATTAAAATATCCATAAGAGAAGGACTAAAAAAATTTTTAAAAGAAATAGGGGGAGAAGAGATTAAAACTCCCCGTATGATTTTTTCACATTAAATTTAGAATTAACTTAAATCTTTTGCAATATCACAAATTTTAAGAAAACTTTCTGATTTAAGAGACGCTCCGCCTATTAAGGCACCGTCTATATTTTTCTTTTGGAGCAGGCTTTTTGCATTATGGGGTTTTACGCTTCCCCCATAAATGATTCTTAAATTATCTGCAAATTGTGGATTATAAATTTCTGAAACTACATCTCTTATATTTTTATGAACCTCATCTGCATCTTCAGGAGAAGCAGATTTGCCGGTTCCTATTGCCCATATAGGTTCATAAGCTACAATTATTTTTTTGGCATTATTTTCGTCTACTTCATGAAAAAGATTTTTTACCTGCATAGCTATTTTTTCGAGTGTATAGCCTTTTTCCCTTTCTTTTAGTTTTTCTCCAATACAGACTACAGATTTTAAACCGTTTTTAAGAGAGAATCTAACTTTTTTGTTTACTTCATCTTCAGTTTCTTGAAATATATTCCTTCTTTCTGAATGGCCGATTATTGTCCAGTTTACATTGATTGATTTAAGCATCATAGGCGAGATTTCTCCGGTAAATGCTCCTTCATTTTCTAAATAAATATTTTGGGAACCAATTATTACATTTTCAAACTGCTTTTTCATTTTTTGCAAATACAAATATGGCGGGAAAACCCCTATATCTATGCTGTGTTCATCATTAGAATATGAATTTATTTTTTTTGTTAATTCCATTGCTGAGTTGAAATCTTTATTCATTTTCCAGTTACCTGAAATAAAAAATTTTCTCATGAATACCTCCTTTTTTATAGCGATAAAATTTTATTTAATTCAAATAAATTTTCTCTAACTTCCGTTCTCGTTTGGATAGCTTTTTCAAAAGGGATGAGCGTAGATTTGCTTCCTCTGAGACTTATCATATTTCCACTCTCGTTATTAATAAGAGCCTGAACAGCTTTTGCTCCCATTTTACTTGCAAGTATTCTATCGAATGCAGATGGATTACCTCCCCTTTGAATGTGTCCTAAAATGGTTACTCTTACTTCATATCCTAGTATGTTTTTTAGTTCGCGTCCGATGTTGTAGGCATTTCCAGCTCCTTCGGCAAGGATAATTATTCCGTGTTTTTTGCCTCTTTTATGGCCTTCTCTAATTTTTTTTGCTGTTTTTTCGATATTTACCTCTTTTTCGGGGATAAAGACTTCTTCGGCTCCTGTTGCTATTGATGCCATCAAGGCTAAATATCCGCTTTCTCTTCCCATTACTTCAATAATAAATGCTCTTTCGTGCGATGTAGCAGTGTCTTTAATTTTATCCACTGCATTAATTATTGTATTTAAAGCAGTATCCACTCCTATTGCCATATCTGTACCTGCAAGGTCGTTGTCAATAGTGCCGGGAACACCAACAGTATTTACTCCCTTATTATGCAAGTCAAGAGCTCCTTTAAGTGATCCGTTTCCTCCAATTACGACAAGACCATCAATATTTCTTTTTTCGAGATTTTTAATTGCTTTATTTTGACCTGCATCGGTTAGAAATTCTTCACATCTGGAGGTTTGTAGTATAGTACCTCCATTTTGCATTATTCCACCTACATCTTTATGTTCGAGTTTTATGAATTTATTTTCGATTAAACCGGTATATGCTTTTTCAATTCCGTAGACTTCAAGTCCCTCATAAATACCTTTTCTTACTACGGATCTAATGGCAGCATTCATACCGGGAGCATCTCCCCCGCTTGTTAAAACTGCAATTTTTTTCATATTTACCTCCAATTATTATTATAGGTAATTAATTCATTTTTACAATAAAATTTAGCAAGATAATAACTATTTATCTACAGAGCCATTGACTAATACTTTAATTTATTAATATAGTTTTTCATCTGCTTCAGGCCGGGACTGTTAGGAAATTTGTTTAGTCCTTCATTTATAATCTTTTTGGCATCTCTGTAATTTTTATTTTTAAGTTTGTTTTGAGCCCACATTATATAGCCAGCCTCAAGATTTTTGTTTATAGTATCATTTTCTGGCTTTATTTTATAGGCTATATTAAATTTATTGATGGCAGTTTTATAATCTTTTTGATTATATAGATAACTTCCGTAATTGGTATGAATGTAAAAGCTTAGATCATTAAAAATAGATTTTTCTTTTATAATATTAGAACTTTCATTTAAAATATTAAGCGCTTTTTCGTAACTATTTTTGTTTACAAGACTAATTATGTAATTATGCACTTCAGTTTTAAAACGTTTTAATAAAAAATTGTATGAGTTTAGATTATCAAGTGCTTCCTTAATAATTAGGTAACTTTTCTGGTAATTGTTTTTTTCCGTTGCGAGATAATTTAGGTAATTAAAAAATCCAGCTTTTATATTTGAATATTTTGAAAGACTTTCTGGTTCGAGGGCAATAGCTTTTAAACTAACCTGAAAAGAAGATTTTATGTCTTCAATATAGTAAACACGATTTGCATATATTGATAGAATCATCTCTTTTTTGTTTAAAACTATATATTTATTTGATTTTAAATTTTTTATTAATTCATCCTTGTTTTTGAGATTTGGATTATTTATATAATTAAAACCAGCCTCGGTTGTATTTTCAATGAAAATATTCTGGTTATCGATATTTAATATTGTAAAAGTATGATCTCTGGTAAGCACCATTTGGGGGTTGTATCCTTTTTTAATTAAAAGAATGTTATAAAATATAGTTGATGAAACACAGTTGTATTTGCCTGATTCGAGAAGAGTATCTATTCTATATGACATTGATTCATATTCCTTGAGTATATTATCATGCATATATCTAAAAATTGATTTTGCAAATTTAATTTTATTTTTCCTATTAAACTTGTTTTCAATATTATCAGCAATTTGGTTAATCATAGTTGTATAATAGCTTATATCCCGGGAGGAAGTTATTCCATAACTTAACAAAACAGATTTTTCTATTGAAAAATTACCCGGATTTTTAAGAAATTCGTATTCTTCAGAATATTTCTCGGTTTCTATATATTTTGAGTAGTATGAAAATAAAGTTGATGTAAAAATTAGAAAGACCAAGAATATGCAGATAATTTTTTTCATAATTTAAATTATAATATGATTAATTTAGAAATAAAGTTTTAATATTTGTTTTTTATTGGTGATTTCAATTTATTAAAAAAATATAATTTTTAAATTTGTTTTATTAAAAAGATAATGGAATATTCTAAAATAATATTTGAAATTAATTACAAAAAGTTTTTAATAATTAATTTAGAGATTTCTCGATTAATTTATCAAATAGAGCTTTGCTTTCGGGAGATTGATGATAAATTCTTTCTGGATGCCATTGAACTCCAATAATAAACTTATTATCTTCTGTTTCTATAGCTTCAACGGCATCATCTTCGGATCTTGCAGTAATTTTCATATTTTTGCTGTGGTATTTAATAAACTGATGATGGTATGAGTTGATTTGAAATCTATCATTTTTAACAGTATTATGTAATTTTGTACCTTTATCGACATTGACATAATGTCCGAGAGTATCCGATTTAGGTCCTTTTTGATAGTGCTGAAGGGTATAATCTTTATTATTAGAGATATCCTGATATAAAGTTCCACCAAAATAAATATTTATAATTTGCATACCTCTGCAGATGCCCAGAATAGGTATATCTTTTTTAAGTGCATAATCCAGAACTGTAAAATCCAGAAAGTCTTTATCGGGATTTATTTTCCCAAGGTTCAATGATGGATTTTCTTCATATTTTGTAGGGTCAATATCCATACCTCCGGAAAGAAGTAATCCATCAATTTGTGATATGTACTTTTGTATTAAACTTTCGTTTGCTCCTACCGGAATAATTAAAGGTGTTCCTCCGGAAGAAATAATTGAATCCACATAATCTTTATTTATATATATTCTTGGATATCCAGGAAATCTATAATCCTTTTCAAATAAAATCGAGGAAGTAATTCCAATTACAGGTTTATCCATTAATGTCCTTTCTTACTTTTTTATTGTAACATGCAATTCCGTTTTGATTTTCATCCGGCCAGCACTGATTACATCTTATACATTTAGCTTTATAATTTTCATTTTCTTTAAATTTTGAAATTAAATTAGGTTCTGCAATAAGAGGTCTGCATAAACTTACAAGGTCAGTAATTCTTTTTCCCACAACATTTTTAGCATCTTCAAGTGTATTGAAACCGTTTACAAGGGCAAGGTCCTTATCATCCCCAACTTCTTTTCTAACTTTTACCGCCCAGGGAAGATATTTGATACTTTTACGTTTTTTTATATTTTTTGATTCACTAGCAGCATTGCTTATTTCTATACAATCAATGCCTTCCTGAAAAGCCATTTTTGCAAAAATTTTCCCCTCATCAATATTAAGACCGTATTTTTCTTTCCCTGCTACTCCAAGTTTTATCCATATTGGAAATTCATTTCCTACTTTTTCTCTTGAAGTTTTAATTATTTCTTTTAGAATTCTGAATCTATTTTCAATTTCCCCTCCCCAATTATCTTCTCTTTTATTTGTATAGGGAAGTATAAATTGATTTATAAGATAGCCGTGGGCTGCGTGTATCTGGACACCATCAAATCCGGCTTTTTTTACCCTTAATGCAGCATCAGCAAATTTGTTTATAATATCCTCTATTTGATGTTCTGTTAATTTCTGGGGTTTAATATCTTTTTTGAGGGATATTCCTGATGGAGATAAAGGATTAGGAGTAATATTTGTATCTACACTTCCACCGCCGTGATTGATCTGCATCATTATTTTTGTATCAGTTTGCTTTATAGGTTCTATTATATTATGCCAGATCTCAATTAAAGAGTCTCTATCAATAGCACTCATTTTAGAATGGGCTTTTCCCTGTCTATCAACGTATGCATGCCCAGTAACAATTAAACCGATATCTCCTTCTGCAAGTTTCTTATACATATCTTTAAGTTTGGAAGGGGGGATACCATCTTTATCGGATAATTTTTCTGCAGTAGCTGATCTCATGAATCGATTTTTTAAATTAAGTTTCCCTACAGTTATATCATCAAATATTTTTTTCATATTTATCACCTGAATTAATATTAACCCAGATATAGTTAAAGTCAATTTAGAATTATTTATTTGTATTCTTTTATGTGTAATATTTTTTACCTATATTCGTAATTTTTCCTTTTTGTTTTAAATATTTTAGATATAATAAAACTATGGAAAAACAAGAAGGTTTTACTTTACTTGAATTAATAGTAACTATTCTCATAATTTCAGTCTTAATCACAGTTGGTGTTTTATTCTACCTGGATTATATGCAGGATACTTATGTGGCCAGGCTGAAACCCACACTTACATCGATTCATAAAAAAATGATTACTAATTACCATAAATATAACAGAATGTGTTTGGAAGCAGATGATGGCAACAGATTTAGTATTGCATACGGAAGTATAGAGAAGAGGGTGGGTATTAATATTCCTGAAAGTATTGAAAATAACTGGAGATTTCATACCCAGGGCTATATATATTATTATATGAATGATACGGGAGAATATAGACTGGATGGTCATCTTCTTGCCGTGCATAGGACTAAAGATATTACTGTTGATATGGAATTTTCCGATGATACCGGTGATGACCCTTTTAGAATTTATATCAAAGATTAATTTCTAAATAATAGAATTTTTCTTATTTTTTTTAAACTTAGAAATTTATTCAAAATTTTAATATTGTATTTAAAAATAAAAGTGCTATATTTGTGAAAAATAAAAGACGGGAAAATATATGAATTTTAATGATTTAAAAAAATCCTTAACCACTTATAATCTGAGTTATCTCAAACATGATATAAAATCATCTTTCACACTAGCTACTGTAGCGGTTCCTCAAAATATGGCATATGCACTAATTGCTGGAGTGAATCCTATTTATGGTATCTATGCATCTATTATTTCTATGATATCAGCTTCTGTTTTGGGGATTTCCAATTTTATGATACTTGGGCCTACAAATATTATAGCAATTGCCATTGCCAGCAACCTTGCCTTTTTGAAAAATGGAAATTATTTAGAGGCAGTTTTGCTTTTAACATTTCTGGTGGGGATACTGCAGATAATTTTCAGTCTTCTAAAAGTTGGAAAGCTCGTTAATTATATTTCTCATTCGGTGATTGTCGGTCTTACCACCGGGCTGGCGGTCTTAATTGGTACAGGTCAAATTACTTCAATTTTAGGTATTCACACAGGTAGCGGAACAACACTGCTTTCCAAAATAAAATCGATTATATCAAATTTATCAAATATAAATTATTATTCCCTGATTGTAGGTTTGATTACTATAGGTTTAATTATTTTATTTACAAAAGTGTTTAGAGCTGTTCCTTCATTCCTAACATCCATTATTCTTGTTTCTGCAGGAGTTTATATTTTAGATCTGGATAATTTACTGAATGTTGTAAGAGTAGAGCAATCAGGTATTCCGAAATTTCATATATTCAATTTTGATTTTGGACTCATTAAAGATATGTTTACTGCCGCTGTGTCAATTACTATACTTAGTTTTATACAGCCCGTTTCTATAATAAAATCACTTGAGGACAGTAGGGGACAGAAGGTTGATTTTAATAGGGAGTTCACACGCCTTGGAATAATCAATATAATATGTTCATTTTTTAAAGGATTTGTTGTAACCGGTTCGATTACAAATACACATGTAAATGAACAGGCAGGAGCCAAATCCAGATTTTCTCAGCTATTAACAGGGATAATTATTTTAGCTCTTTCTATTTTATTTAGTCCTATCTTTAAGTACATTCCCATAGCAGCATTATCAGGTTTAGTTGTAGTCGTTGCATATAACATGATTAATATAAAGAAAATAAAGCAGATAATAAAAACTACAAGATTTGATGCCATTGTTATTATTATTACATTTCTGGCAACTATTTTAGTTCCCAGACTGGATTATGCAGTATATATAGCAGTTGGAATATCTATAATACTTGTTCTCAGAAGAATAAGCAGTCCGGAGATGGATCATATAAATTTTGAAGATGATACACCAGAAATCGTGGAGAAAAAACCTAAAGAAAAAATGAAGAGAGAAGATTATATTATTTTAAATCTGGGCGGACCTATATATTTTCATGCAGCTAATAAATTAAACAGGATGCTGAATGATTCTTTTTGCAAAAATCAGAAATTTATCCTACGTTTGAGAAATGTCAAGAACATTGATTATACGAGTATAAAGGAAATAGACAAATTTATTGATAAAGTAATTGGCTCTGGTGGACAAATTATTATCTCCGGAGTAAAAGACAGGGTTCATGATGCATTAAAAAAATACGGTATAGTAGAAAAAATTGGGGACAAAAATATTTTCAAAAAGCAAAATAAATTCTTTTCATCAACCCAGGATGCTATCGATAGGGCAAAAGATTTATCGGATGAGAATGATCAGTAATGCTCGCGCTGTGTTTCAGGATCTCCTGTAAATAATATAATATCAGTAACATATAGAAGATGCTGAAATAAACCTTATGTGTTAGCGTAAATCGCACAAACATATAAGGAGGTAAAATGGGATATAG
>CAZMFS010000063.1:0-8833 GCA_964565585.1 uncultured bacterium | reverse complement strand
ATTTGTTATTCTTTTTAAATTCCTAGTTTCAATATTTATCTTATATATATCGCCATTGTAAGTAAACGCCATAGTCTTCCCATCCGAGAATATTGCGGGATATTGAATTAAGGGTTGAGCGCTAATAAATACAGAACCGATTATAAATATAACTGTTATCCATAGTTTTTTCATTAGTTCGCTAATCTCCTTTCTTTAATAAATTATTAATTTGCTTACTATCGAGTTTCATTTTGTTCTCAAAATAAGGTTTGATTTTATAGAATATTCTGGCAGTTTTTTCAGCCACCCTGCAGTTTAACAAAGCATCTTCAATATCCTCTCCTGTACCAACAAAGCCATGATTTGCCAGCATAACTCCTTTATATTTTTTAAAATATTCGGAGACCTTTTCTGCCAGCTCCTTAGTTCCAGAAGGATAATATTGAACATAACTAATTTCCGGTCCAACAGAGACAATTTGTTCTTCTGTAATAGGAGGTATTTTTTCCCTTAGAATTGAAAATAAAGTTAAATACTCTGAATGTGTATGAATTATAGCTTTGATATCGGAATTTTTTTTATATATATATTTATGCATCAGATATTCAGAGGATGGTGTAAGTCCGGATATTAATTTATCTTTTTTTATATGCAGTTCGGATACATCATCTCTTTTCAGCTTTTTATAGGGTATCTTTGTCGGGGTTATAAATATTTTTGTTTTCTCTCTTATACTGACATTTCCCCAGCTTCCCATTATCAAGTCGTTATTTAACAATTCATTGACACATTTTATAATTCTATCTTTTTTACTCATAAACTAAAAAAGCTCCTTTTTAAAATTGTTGGGTATATAATACTGTTTTGAGTTTTTATCATAATTGATTAGCATATAGTCTTTTAAATAATTTTTATTTGTATATTTATAATTAACCGTTTTTTTAAGATTAATTTGATTTCTAAAGCCGGTAATGCTTAATATAGCATTCATCTTCAAATTTTCTTTTTCCTTTAGGCGCACTAGCTTCATAGTAATATCGAATTCGTTAAATTTAAAAGTTTCCTCAAATATTTCACCGGTTCTTGAGGGCTCAAGAAAATATGCATTAATGTAATCCTTATTTCTCTTTGCAGTTTTATTTTGAAGTCTAAACTGAAATTCTACCAGTTCTTTATTTGAAATGGATAATTTTTTTAAGGAATGAATAAAAATAAAAAGTTTGTATCTGTGATTTTGATATTTAAAATAATTGATTTGCTGTGCAATACCTGATAAAGTTTCATCTTTATTTTGTCTTGTATAGAGATTTTTATCAAGAAGAACATATTTGTGGCTAAATAATACATCTTTATTTATAACATTTTTACTATAGATATAGCTTTTAGATGGAATTGAAAAATAAATTGCTACAGAAAAGATAAAACTAAGAGATAAAAAATACAATATATATTTGTTGGTTTTTCTCATGAATCTTTTATTTTTGAATATAAACTCTATTGTTCTTTATTTTAATCTTCTCGTTTAAATAAAGACTTATTGCCTCAGGATAGGCCTTTTTTTCAAGTTCAAAAACCTTATGTGCAATATCCTCGGGTTTATCTTCAGCATTAATTTTACATACTTTTTGAACGATTATCGGTCCGTGGTCATATTTCCTATCAACCAGATGAACTGTGCAACCTGAAACTTTCACACCTCTCTTGTAAACTTCTCTATGAACCCTCATTCCGTAAAACCCCTTCCCTGAAAAAGCTGGGACAAGAGCGGGATGGATATTCATAATTTTTTGATGATATTTTTCCGGATAATTATAAAAACTTAAAAATCCTGCCATAACAATTAGAGAAAAATTATACTTTTCAAGAATATTAGTTATTTTATTTGAAAATATCTCGACATTTTTATTTTTTTTTCTTTCTACAATATGATAAGGAATATTATTTTTTTTAGCTACAGTTATCCCTCTAACATTCTTTTTTGAAGATATAACAGCTTCAACTTTTATATCTTTTATTTTCTCAAGAATATTTTCAAGAGTTCTTCCGCTTCCTGATAGTAATACAGCTATAGATTTTTCCATAATACCTCAAAAAAGATAAAAGGTGGAATAAATCCACCTTTTAAATATAAATTAATTCAAATATTCCTTCAAAGATTTACTAGCTTTAAATTTAGCTACTTTTCTTGCAGGAATTTGAATTTCTTCTCCTGTTTGTGGATTTCTACCTTTTCTTGCGGATCTATGACTAACCTTAAATGTACCAAAATTTCTAACTGTTAGCTTATCATCGTCATCAAGCACATCAGCTAATTCATCAAAGATACTATCAAACACCTCTTTGGTCTTCTTTTTAGTCATATCGTTTTCTTCAGCAATTTTTGTTATAAAATCATCTTTTCTCATTAAAACCCCTCCTTTCTTTTATTACCATAAACTAATTTTATCAGTTTAGCCTGCGTATTTCAAGAGTTTTATAGTATTTTTTCAAAAAAAATCCACACTTTACTATCAACTACAGCTTCGGACTCCTTCAAAAACTTTTTTACATCTTCTTTTTTTATTTTAAGCAAACTTATACTCTCAGAACTATCCAAAGATTGTTCTTTTATCTTATTAATTTCTACATAAACAATGCAAATTTTTTCATTTGTAATTCCCGAGGAAGTTGACAGAAAAGGAGTAGTTTGTATTATCTTTCCTTCTGCTCCTGTTTCTTCCTTTAACTCTCTTAAAGCGCACTGTTCAATAGTTTCATTATCATCTTTCAAACCAGCTGGAAACTCAATTACATAATCATTAAACGGGACCCGGAATTGTTTAATAAGTAAATAATATTTTTGATCATTTTTTTTATATCTGGGTATTATAACCACACCTTTTCTATCATTTTTTCTTGCTATATATTCCCAGTATCCCTTTTTTTGGTTATTTTCCCATCCGGCTCTAACTGTATCTGTCCAGTTACCTTTAAATACAATTTCTTTATTCAATATTTCCATTTTATCCCTTTAAAACAGTATTATATATCTCTATCAGTTTATTTTCTGATTGCACTCCCATATAAACATATTCATCATTTATAATTGTTGTGGGAACCCCCTGAATATTATATTTTTTCTGAAGGTCTGGAAAATCACTTATATAATAAATTTTAGTATTAATTTTTTTATTAATATAGGAGGAAGTGATCAATATTTTCGCAATTATAGGACAATGCTGACATCCCGGAATTACAAATAATTTATTTTCTATTTTTTTATCAATTAACTCCAAAAATTCCTTAAATTCAGCCGATATATCTTTTATTTTGCCATTTACTATTAAATCAATCGTTTCTAAAAATACACCAAATTGATACCCTGAAGGTACTCCATAAAATTTGATTCTATCTTCCAGTTCTTTTATTCTAATTACAGGAACAATTTCTTCAGTATTTTTTTTGTTGTTTATGACATTGTAATTAATATTGGAGTTTATCTTTTTTAAATGCTGAAACATAGAAACAAGTTCATGGGTGAGAGAATCCTCACTGTCCAGATCATCAGAATTGACTATCAAATCAAAATCAAATCCATTATCTATTTTAGTCCCCAGAAATTTTTTAATTTTACTAATTTCATTATCTTTAAAATATCCCATATTAACCTTTCAAAAAAATTAGGCGGGATGAATCCCCGCCTAAAGATAAAACTATTAAAAATTTAAAATATCTTCAATATTTTCAAGCAGCTTTTTAATATCATCCATTGTTGTTTCTCCCATGTGAGCTATCCTGAATGTATCATTCTTCAAATTTCCATACCCGTTTGCTATTACCATTTTTCTCTTTCTCAATTCTTTATTAAGTTTTGGAATATCAATATCTCTTGTATTTTTTATACAGGTTACAGTATCGGACAGATGATTTTCATCAGCAAAAAGATCAAAATGTTCTTTTGCCCAATCTCTCACATAGTTAGCCATTTTCTGATGCCTTTCAAATCTTGTTTCAATACCCTCTTCTAAGATTCTATCAAGCTGTTTATCTATTCCATACATATGCGGAATTGTAGGAGTTGTTGGATACTGATGATCTCTCTCCTTTATATACTTTTCTAATCTTAAAAGATCGAAATAAAAACCTCTATTTTCAACTTCTCTTGCTCTTTCTAGTGCTTTATCAGAAACTGATGCAATAGCCAATCCCGGAGGCATCGCTAATGCTTTCTGTGAGGAAGTAAGACAGAAATCAACTCCCAGCTTATCAACTTCAATTTTTGCTCCACTTAAAGATGAAACTGCATCCATAATCCAAATTACATCAGGGTATTTATTGATTACTTCAGCAAGCTCTTCAGCAGGATTCATTACTCCTGTAGAAGTTTCGTTATGGGTTATAGCTACTACATCATAATCTCCCGTAGAAAGATACTTTTCAACAGTTTCAGGTTTCAAAGCTTTTCCCCATTCAACCTCGTGCTTGTCAGCTGGTATTCCGTTTCTTTTTGCAATATTATACCAGCGATCACCAAATGCACCTATTGAAAAAACTATTGCCTTCTTTTTTGTAGTATTTCTAATGGCTGTTTCCAACAAACCGGTTCCTGAAGAAGTTGAGAACACAATCATATTATCTGTATACATTAACTTCCTCATTTTTTTGGTAGCTTCTCTTTGAAGATCAGAAAACTTTTTTGATCGGTGTCCTATCATAGGTTGGGTCATAGCTTCTAAAACTTCAGGAGCCACTTCAACAGGTCCTGGTATAAACAATTGTACATGATCCTTTTTCATAAAACCTCCTTTTTTTATATTAAATATAACTGTTAACTACTTAGTTTTATAATATCTTTTTTGCTTACTTTGTCAATCCAAATTTTAACTTTTTATCCAATTAATAATTTCTTTTATTTTCGGTTTTTTCCCGTAGCTTAATATACCAATTCTAAATATTTTAGCCGCAGCCCATAATTCAATAAAAATAGTTAAAAACAGCAGTATTATAGATAAACCTACCTGCCATACAGGCACATCTATTATCGACATTCTCATAAACATTAGAGGTGAAAGATACGGAATTTCTGATAAAACTATAGAAAGCGTAGCTTCTGGATTCTGGCTTACATATAGAAAAAAGAAAAAAGGTGAAAAAGTCATAATTGCAATCGGCTGTAAAAACTGATTTGCATCCTTCTCGTTTGAAAACATGGCACCAATACCTGCATATGCTATAGCGTATACAAAGAAGTTTAGAACAAAATACAGAAGGAAAAATAAAAGGGTTTCAGTATCTATTGAGCTTTTTATAGAATCCATAAAGTTAGAGGGAAGCTTGCTAGCAAAGTAGGAGGTAAGAGCAATTATGGAAACTAGAGACATTCCCACCCATATAAATATTTGTAATAATCCTGCAGTTGCAGTACCGATAATTTTTCCAACCATAAGATCAATCGATTTAACATGCGAGACGACTATCTCCACCACCCTATTATTCTTATCCTCTATTGTAGATTGTACTAATTTTGGGGCATTCATTAATATTACAATAATTAGTGCATAAAGAAGTGCATATGAAAGTATATAGTTAAGTGTGGCACTTTCTTTTTTCTTTCCCTCCTCCTTGGTAACCTTGTAAGAGTTGATATTTGCTTTTTTTAGTAAGAACCCAACTTCCTTTTTATCTAGACCCTTTTTTTCCATGATAATCTTATGTATAATATCCGTCACCCTATTCTTTAATATGCTCAATCTCTCTGTATCACTTATAGAACGGGAATAGTATTCAAGTTCATAGGTATCCAGAACATCATCCTCTATATAAAGAAATGTGTCAATATTTTTATTTTTGATCTTTTCTAGAGCTTCATCTTTTGATTTTTTCCATTCAACAAACTTGTAGTTATCAGGAAGTTTGCTTTTTAAATTCCCAGCAATTTTTTGGGATTTATCAATATAGTAGTATTTTCTCACTTTTTTTGAACTCTGTATCTGTAAATAAACAATTACCCCTACAATAAGAACAATTATTAGTGGAACTAGAATTGTAGATAAAATAAAAGCTTTTGATTTAATGGTTTCTAAAAATTTTTTCTTAAATATTATTAGCCACTTTTTAGTCATTAGCACCCTCCTCAATCTCTCCAACCTTGTTGATAAATATTGATTTTAAGCTGGGAACATCAATACGATACTCCAGAATATTAAGTTTAGGTGTTATTTTATTTAGATATTGATTATGTTCATCGGGATTTTTAAGAAAAACTTCGGCATAACTTCCGTAATCATCTATAGTCTTAACCATATCGTTTTTAAGAACACTGCTATCTCCTTCATATCTTACAAATATCGTCTTTTTTCCGTACTCTTTTTTAATATCGGAAAGTTTGCCATCTATAACCTTTTCTCCATTATCAATAACCAAAACATTGGTACTCAAATATTCAACATGTTCTATGATATGAGAACTAAAAAGCACGGTGGTGTTTTTTTCCTTCAATTTGAGAATTTCATCTTTAAATATTTGCATATTTACCGGGTCCAATCCAGAAAAAGGCTCATCAAGTATAAGAAGCTTTGGATCATTAAAACAGGAGATAATAAATTGCACCTTTTGCTGCATCCCTTTTGACAATTCCTCAACCTTTTTATCATACCACTCTGTAAGTTCAAATTTTTGCAACCAGTAATCTTTTGCATTATTAATCTTCTGCTTCGACATTCCTTTTATTTCTCCGAAAAACTTCAGGGTCTCTTTTACCGTTAAATTTGGATACAAACCTCTTTCTTCTGGAAGATAGGAAACCTTCTGAGGAGAATAATTTCTCGTTATTGTGCCTCTTTCAGGTTCATATATATCCATGATCATTCTAATTGTAGTAGTTTTACCTGCACCATTTCTACCTAAAATCCCATAAATCATGTTTTCATCGACTTCAAAGGTTAAATTCTTAACTGCATGAAAATCATTATAGTATTTGTTTATTTTCTCAGCTTTTAATATCATTTAGCCCCCTTTATGTATAAAATTACAAACACCTATTCCAAAATTATAATATAAGAAATAAAATGGGATGTAAACCTGTTTTTTAATTCATCCTAATAAAATATTATTGCTTGTCTTTGGAAAAAATCGATTTTAAAAATCTTAAGGTTATCCCTGTAGATATGAATATCATTCCCAGCCAGTACAGATAAGCTATCCATATTATGCTTATAGAGGAAAGGAAATAATCCATAGAATATATAACATAATCGACCAAAACAACTGTTATGTAACCTAATATAAATCCGACCAGATTTCTTTTACCGTATAAATGATCACCCAGCCATAAAGAAATTGTTACAAGTCCCATGAGAAGTCCGAATATTAAAAACATTACAAAAATTAACCATACAGGTATTCCAATAACAGAACCAATCAAAAGAACTGTTATAAAGGGAAATGCTATCCAAAAACCTGTTCCTATAAAAATATTCTTCAAAAGTTTATTTTTAAAGTTTTCTTTCTGATCAAAAATTTGAGTCTTTAATAAATAATATATGAGTAATAGAAAAATGAAAAGTGAAAAATTAAATTTAATTTTGCTTATAAATGCCGGTCCATGTTTTGATTCTGAACCTTTTTTTACTTCAGATGCCGTAGAAATTTCGACACCTCCTCCGGTACCACTTAGTTTTGCTACAGAATATCCAGCTTCAATTTCTGTGGTAGAGGTTATTAACTTTGAATTAATAATATAAATATTGCCCGAGATGTTGCTATCGGGAGTTACTTCCAGTGTGGAATTTTCCAGAATTAAATCTCCGTTAATTTTGGATTTCAAAATTGCAGATGAATCTTTTATATATAGATCCTGCTCGTATTCCTGACTTAAAGTGATATCATGTTTACTGGTTACCTTAATTGCCTGGTTTTTTTTATTTTCGAGGTTTAACCCATAAATTGTCACAAGCACAAACACAATTAAAATAAAAAATAAAAAATATTTTTTCATACAAACACCCCACAATCATTGTGCATGAAGCACACTTATAATATCAGAAGGAGTTACTACCCCTTCTACTTTTTTTTCATTTCCTACTATTATAATAGACACATTACTTTGTACGAATGTTTCTTCTAATTTATTAAATGGGGTATTTTTTTCAACAAAAAGTACATCATGATTCATTATACCTTTCAAAGGTATATTCCCATCTCCTCTATCATAAATATCGTATATTTTCTTTTTAGGTACCCATCCAACTATTTCTCCTTTATTATTAGCTACTGGAAAATTCATATAATACAGATATTTAATTTTTTCTACAGCTTTTTCTACTTTTTTATCACTGTTTAAAATGTATACAGGGAATGACATAATATCTTTTGCCTTTAAAATCGGTTCAATTTCATTTTTTAAAATTTCAACTAACCTATTTTTAATATCTTCTATCCTATCATTATAAACTGTAGCAGAGCCTGCTTTAATGTGGCCCCCTCCTCCAAAATATGACATTACCTCATTTATGTTTATACTATTTAGAGAGGTTCTTCCAACAATATGTATCTTTTTCCCCATTCCTACAACAACAAATATTGTCTTATAGTTTTTCATATATTGTACCTTGTGAACGATATCCGAAATACCGCCTACAATCTCCTTCAAGTTTATAGTTGAAATTGCTACCTTGTAATTTTTTATTTTATATTCTTTAATATCATCTAATATTCTATCTAAAAGCTTCTCCTGTAATGTATCAAATCCTCTATTTAGGTATGAAGAAACTATATCAAGTTTTCCGCCTCTATTGATTAGCTCGGATACTACACTTGCATCTCTGGAAGTAGTATTTGGATACTGCAATGATCCCGTATCTTCATATATCCC
>CAZMFS010000062.1:0-8876 GCA_964565585.1 uncultured bacterium | reverse complement strand
CTCCGATTGCTACATCATCAATACCTGCCTCTATTGCTCTGTGAAGAGCATATAATCTCCACCTGTAATTTGATTTAGGTCCGGATGGATGAAGTCTGTTGTAAGTATCATGATGGTAGGTTTCCTGAAAAACCTGATAGGTTCCAACTCCTACTTCCCATAATTTTTTTAAATCTTCTATCTGCATAGGAGCTGCATTTATATTAACTCTTCTTATTGTTCCCTTTTTTCTCCCGGTATCAACCTCTACATCATAAATTGCTTCTATAGTATCTTTTATATAATCAGCATCCGATTTGGGATGTTCCCCATAAACTACCAGGCCCCTTTTGTGGCCCATTTTAATCATGCTTTCAGCTTCTTTTTTTACCTCTTTCATAGTAAGACGTTTACGTACTTCCTCATCATTGTCTTTTCTAAAACCGCAATATAAGCAATTATTTACACATAAATTGCTTATATACAAAGGAGCAAAAAGAACCACTCTATTATCATAAACTTTTCTTTTTACCTTTAAAGCAGCCTCTTTTATTTCTTCCCAAAGCTCTTTATCCTCTACATTTAATAGTGCCGCAGTTTCATCGGGATCAAGTCTTTCAATACTTAGTGATTTTTGGATTATATCCCTTATATACTCCTTATCGGGATTTTTGTTCTCCTCGATTTTTTTCCATATTAAATCATCATCAATAAAATCATCTCCATCAATAAGATACTTATCAATCTCGTCCTGTTTAATAACATTTTCAGCCCATTTTTCAATTTTTGTTTTATCCATAATACACCTCCAAGGCTTATTTTTTATCTTTTGTTTATTTTATCACGATTGATTATGTAGTCAATAATCATTTTAATTTTTTCCTTTGGCTAACTTTATCCTCCGACAATTACAGGCATAAAAGTTAATTGATCCTCATTGGTGACTTTCTCATCTTTATCCAGAGATTTCCCATTTTGAATTGCAAGATATATAGCATCTTCAGGTATACCTATTTTTTTTGCAACTTCTTTTACTTTTATTTCTCCTTCAATCTCCAAATTTATTTTGCTTTTATCTCCAACATAATGTTTCATACCACCAAAAATTTTTATTTTCATATTTTATCCACCTCTAAATTAATACTAAAATCCTTGTAAATGCATTATACAACTTTTGCTAATCAGTTCAAGATTATTCTATATACTGTTTTCAGTTTTTAAAATCTTTTTCTGTAATTTCTTTAAAGAAAATATTTTAATTTTCTTTGTTATAATGTAGCTTTACTTTTTAAAAATAGTCTTTCCTTTTCAAAGCAAAATCGATTATATCTAAATTGAATAATGTTTCTAATAAAACGATTTGAATATTTTTTAAAATGCAAATAATGGTTAAGAATCTTTTTTAAAAAATAGTTTAAAAACAAACAGTAATATCTTGAATTAGAAAATATAAAGAATATAAGGAACAATAAGAAAGGCGGATGAATCCGCCTTTCTTTCCTTAAAATGGTGTAAATCTATTTTTAATCCAGTACTCTTTTTCAGCTTCTTTTTCAATTTCTAAAACATCTTCATAATGCTGTCTCTCCCAGTCTGCTAGTTTTTGATAGAAATCTTTCAGCTCTTTTTCTTCACTTAAACTTGCCCATTTTTCGTAATGTTTTATTGATTCCAGTTCAAGAAGTGCTGCAGTTGAAATTGCTGAAAATAAATACTGTTTCTCTCCTATACGTTTATAAAATTCATCGGATATAATCGGACTTTTTTCTTCCTCTACAGAGGGAAATTCCTTTGAAATATCTTTTATCGATTTATCGTTTTTTATTGCTTTGTAGTATTTAAGAAGATAATTATAGTGAGTTTTTTCCTCATCAATCCTTTCTTCAAAAAAATCTTCAACTTCACCCCCTTCTTCTGCATTATCTGCTGCCTGCTGGTATAAATTAATACTATCCATTTCACCCTTCATTCCTTTTTTTAAAGCATCGAGAATTTTCTTTTTTTCCATAAAAACCTCCTTAAATTTCATAACTTTCTTTAATTTCCTCAATTTTAAGTATTTCTTTAAGCTTTGCAGGATCCTGCCTAAACTTTGAGCCCTTACCTTCATAAAAACCATGGGCCCAAATCATATGAATATTTAAATCCGTATATACAACAGATTCATCTATATTGTTATTTATTACTGTAGTATTTACTTTTGGAAATATTCCGGGATCACCAAAGGGACAGGGAAGTTTTCCTCTAACCGATTCTACTTTAATTTCAAAATGGGGATCTACTTTTATAAATTCTCCCATACCATTTAATCCCTTTTTTTTAAATTTGATCATCTTTTTGGCAATTTTTTTATGGCTCAAATTTAATCTTTTAACCCTGGCATCATCTTCTATTAAAATATCAACAAGATTTCTTTTATCCTCTCCTAGAAATCCGTTAAGGGTTATTCTTCCCGGTTTCATTCTTTTCTGAATTTCATCCATCCTTTTAGTTTGCTTCATAATTGCCTCCCTCAATCATCCGAACTCATCATAGAATATTAAATTCTCGGGGATACCGTTCTCCGTTAATATCTCGACACAGGCTTTAATCATTCCCGGACTCCCGCAAAGATAAGCTTCTTTATTTTCCCCATTTTCAAGATATTCATTTACTACTTCTGTAATTAATCCAGTTTTCCCCTCCCAGTTGCTATCTTCTTCAGGATCCGATAAAGCCGGAACGAACTTAAAATCTGTTAGCTTTTTTTCAAACTCCTTCATTTTATCCCTTAGAAAAAGGTCTTTTTCTGTTCTGGCACCGAAAAAATATCTTGCTTTTCTTTGAATATTGTTCTCGGCCATATATGTAATAATTGACTTAATAGGAGCCATTCCAGAACCACCTGCAATGAATATTATTTCTCTTTCTGTATCCCTTAAATAAAAATCTCCGTATGGTCCGTTAATAACTACTCTATCCCCCTCATTAAGATGCTGATGTACATATGTGGTGCATATACCTTCCGGAACATACCTAATTTCAAGCTCAACTTTATTGTTATTTGAAGGAGAAGAAGCCATCGAATAAGCCCTGTAAACAGGTTCATCGGTTAATCTATATTCTGGAACTCTCAGCTGTATAAACTGACCAGCTCTGAAATCAATTTCTTCTGGCTCAATCAATTGAAGTGTTACTTCTTTTATATCATGGGTTAAATCCCTCATATTTATAACTTCCGTTTCAAACTCCTTTACATTCAGATACTCTTCCGGTATTTTAATCTCTAAATCCTGTTTAACTTTTATCTGGCAGGATAATCTGATATTTTCTTTTTGCTCATCCTCCTCAATCCATGGAGTTTCTGTTGGAAGATATCCCCCAATATCAGTATTAACTTTTACCTTACACAAACCGCATGAGCCTCTTCCTCCGCATGCAGACGGTATGAAAATATCTTCTTCCATTAATGTCTTAAGTAATGGCTTTCCCCCCTCTACTTCTATCTCTTCATCACCGTTTATAATAATTGATACCTCCCCATAATCAGCAATAGTATTATCTGCGATAACCATTATTATTGCCAGCAAGGAAAACAATCCACCAGATACAAATATTGCTATTAAAATATGGGACATATTATAACTCCTAACTTAAGCTAAGTATTCCGGAAAATCCAACAAACGCCATAGCCATTATTCCAGCTATAATAAGAGCAATACCTGCTCCTTCCAATCCATTAGGAATCTTGCTTCTATCCATTTTTTCACGTATCCCCGCCATTGCTATAATGGCAAGAAACCAGCCTATTCCACTTCCCAGTCCATATGCAATCGAATTAACAAATGTATAATCCCTAATCACCATAAATAAACTTACCCCCAGAATTGAGCAGTTAACGGTAATAAGGGGAAGAAATATACCTAATGAGGCATACAATATATCTGATACTCTTTCAATAATCATTTCCACAAGCTGTACAAAAGCAGCAATTATAACTATAAAAATTATATATCTTAAATAAACAAGATCAAGGGGTACAAGAATGAAATGATAAACTATCCAGTTTATAGCACTTGTAAAAGTCATAACAAAGGTTACTGCCAAGCCCAGTCCTACAGATGTGTCAACTTTTCTGGAAACTGCTAAAAAAGAACACATACCAAGATAGTTTGTTAGCAATATATTATTCGTAAATATTGCTGCAAAAAATATTGCAAAAGCCGAGATAAAATTCATGCACCTTCCTCCTCAGTTTTAATGAAAAGACCTTTAACCACCCAGATAAATATTGCAAGCATGAAAAAAGCACCTCCGGCCATTACCATAAAAGACCAGTTTATCCAGGAATCTCCAAGTATATCTATTCCCCATATCTCGCCTGAACCCAACAGTTCTCTAAATACAGCAATCGAGATTAACACATAAGAATATCCCAGAGAAGAGGAAAGTCCGTCTATAAAAGATGGCCATGGGGGATTTGATATTGCAAATGCTTCTGCACGTCCCATTATTATACAGTTTGTTATTATTAGCCCCACGTAAGGTCCCAATTTTCTCGATATGTCCGGAAGATAAGCTTTTAAAACAATATCTACAATTATTACCAGTGATGCAATAACAAGGACCTCAACCATCATTCTTATTCTTGCAGGAATCTTATTTCTTAACATCGAAATAATAAAATTAGAAAGAGATAATACAAAAATCAACCCCACTGCCATTACCACAGTATTTTTCAACGCATTTGTTACTGCAAGAGTGGAGCAAATTCCCAGTATTTGTGCAAAAACAGGATTATCCTTTCCAAGATTATTTTTAATTATTTTTTTCGGAGTAGGCATCATCCCTCCTCTTTTAAATATTTATCTGCATTTTTTATTGTATTATTAATTATTACCAACACAGCATTAGAAGTTTTTGTAGCACCGGTAATTGCCTTAAACTCTCTCTTGTTTGCCTTTTTATCTTCTCCTACTGTGTTCCTAAAAGGACCTACTTTATTAACAAATTGCCCTTTAAACCATTTTTCTTCAATTCTAGCTCCCAGTCCCGGAGTTTCATTTTGTTTCAAAAATTCTATTCCAGTCATCGTTTTCAAATCACTTTTTAAACCAATTGCTGCTCTGATTTTACCCCACAACCCGGATCCTGTAACAATAAAAACATATCTTCCTTTTTTATCTCCATTTTTAATTTGATATACATTTTCATTTAATAATATTACATCTTCAAATTTTCTCTGAATTTCTGCTCTGTTTCCCCCTTCATATTTGATATTACCTGCCTTTAGAACCGCTCTCTGAAGTCTTAACTTTTCGTTTAATTTTATTTGATCCCTTGTATTAATATAGATAAATGAGGTAATCAGTATAAAAACTGCAGTTACAGCAAACATAAAGAACACAGTATATAAACCATCCTTTAATTTATCTTTATCAATGACCATTTTAGGCTCCCTGTTTCTGATTTTCTATAAAATAATCCATTATAGGTGTAAACATGTTTGCAAGTAGAATTGCAAACATAATTCCTTCGGGCCAACTTGCATATATCCTAATTATTACGGTTATCAGGCCTATGAAAGCCCCATAAATCCATTTACCGGCTTTTGTTCCTGAAGCTGTTATTGGATCTGTAGCCATGTAAAAAGCTCCAAATAACAATCCACCGCTTAAAATACTCTCTACTGAATTTATTGAAATATTTACTATAAAACTAGATAGTAAGATCTGTGTTAGTATAACTGTAAAAATCAGAGAAAAAACAATTCTGTAATCAGCTATTTTTTTATAAAGTAAGTATAAACCACCCAGTAAAATAAATAATATTGAAGTAGCTCCTATAGCTCCTGAATGATCTCCTAAAAAAAGATTCATCAAACTGTATTCCCCCCTTGATGCAAGAGGAGTTGCTGCTGTTATAGTTTCTGATAAATACCGGGAAAAACCTCCCAGAAGGCCATCTACAGGTTTCGTCCATATTTTTGATCCGGTCATAAAATTACCAAAATTTATATATAAAAAAACTCTTCCAACTAAAGCAGGATTAAAAATATTTCTACCAAAACCACCAAAAACCATTTTTCCAAAAAGTACCCCAACTATAATACCTATTACTGCCATCCAGTAAGGAAGAGTCGGTGGTAGTGTTAAACTAAAAAGAGTTCCGGTAACAAATACTGAAGAAGAAACTGGTTTATCATAAAATTTATTAAAAAAAAATTCCGTTATAAATGCAAACATATTTACCACAATTAAGAGTATTAAACTTCTAAACCCGAAAAAATATATCGAGGCAATTATAGGAAGGATTAATGCTTTTAATACAGTAACCATAGGTTTTTGCCAAATTATGAATTTTTCCCTTCTTCCCCCTTCTGACATCAAAAAACTCCTTTCCTTAAAGTAAATCCGATTGTAGAATTAATGACTATTCTTTATAATATTAAAAATTTTACAAAATGTCAATTATAATTATTACAATTTTACAATAAATCCGATTAATATCGATTGTTTCATATACGTGTTGATTTTTACGAATATCTATTATATCATAAAAATATAGTTTTTATAAATTGAAAGGAGGTTGTAATGTTGGAAGAATTGACTATAATGGGTGTTTTATTAACTGATAGAATTGATGAAGCAACTGAAGTACAGGAAGTGCTTACAAAGCATGGATGCTCCATAAAAACCAGATTGGGTATGCATGAAACCGATAAAGGGTACTGCAGTAAAAAAGGTGTTATTATTCTGGAACTTGTAGGTGACAAAGAGGACTGGAAAAAACTGGAAAATGACCTTAATGCTATCGAAGGTGTGATTGTTAAAAAAATGGAATTTGAATTTTAATATTAAATTTTGGGGAGTCCTTCTACCCTAATCTAATTACAGAGAGTAAAGATTTATGAAAAGTATTAAAAAATATAATTATATATATTTCTCCCTTTTTTTGTTTCTCCTTACAGTGTGTATAATCTCTTCATTTATAACTTTTAACAAATATCATAAAATATCTCATATTGAAAACAATATATCCTCCATAAACAACAAAAGTGCAATTATTTTGGATGATATAAATAAATTTCTATTAAAAAAAGAAATAAAAACCGAAAAACTAATATGGAAATTAGAAAAAAATCTAAACAGCTTAAAAGTAAAAGATTTAAATAAGAAAGAAATAATAAAATATATTAAATCCGATACAATTGATTCAGATAAATTAAGCAGAATTGCAGGAATAATTATAACCTCAATTAATAGTTATACAAACAATCAAAACAGAAAAATTAAAAATATTAAAAACATACTTATTTATTTATATTTTTTAACATTCATATCTTTTATATTATCGCTTTTCTTTCTTTTTAAAATTTTTTCAAATAATCAGTTCCTTTATAAAAAAATAAAATCCAGCATAAACAAACTTGAAAATTCAATAAAAAATGAGGATTTTAAGAATTTAAATTTTAAAACCTCAAATTGTACTGAAGAGGAAAAAATAAATAACAAACTACAAAATATTGTAAATAAACTGGAAGAACAAAAATCGATAATGGATATTAATTTTTACGGAACTCTGGAAGAATTCATTTCTCAATTGTTTAATATAATAAATAAAAAAATTGATATAGACAGAATCGGTGTAGCTTTTATAAACAAATTAAACGATGTCATTGCAGAATCGGCCGAAACAAAAATAAACAAAATTGAATTAGACCCCGGGTACAAGGAGAAACTTGACAATACCACCTTAGATAAAATCATAAAAAGCAAAAAGCCAAGAATTATAAATGATCTTGAATATCACTATCAAACTGTAAACCAATCCTTTGCCACAGAAAAAATATTAAATGAAGGTATTAAATCAAATATTACCTTTCCCATTATTTTTAATAAAGAAACAGTGGGCTTTTTATTTATTTCAAGCAAAAACAAAAATCACTTCAAGCAAAAAGATATTAAATATGGTTACAAAATATTAAACAATTTAAAAATTAATCTTTATTTTCATTACTTATCACAGCAGATTTTAGCAGAAACAAGTAATTCTTTTGTGGATCTTATGGAAAAAAAGGATAATGAAACCTCTCTACATATAACTAGAGTAACAAACTACTCCTATATTATTGCCAAAAATCTACTCCATCTTGATAATGTAACTCCTAAATTTGTGAGGGAAATTTCGTGGTTTACACCATTACACGATATAGGGAAAATAGGAATTCCTGATAAAATACTTTTAAAACCCGGCAAGCTAACAGAGGAAGAATTTGAAAAAATGAAGAACCATGTATCTATTGGGGAAAATATAATGGAAAAGGTAAAAAACAATTTAAACAATGTCTTCGAAGCAAATCTCATAGATACCGCTATAGATATCATCTCTGGTCATCAAGAAAAATATGATGGTTCCGGATACCCAAGAGGTCTAGAGGGTGAAGATATCCCCCTGGCAGGAAGAATTGTTGCTCTTGCAGATGTATTTGATGCACTTACCAGTAAAAGACCCTATAAAGAAGCTTACTCCATAGATAAATCCCTAAAAATCATTCAAAAAGAAGTGGGAAGTCATTTTGATCCAAAAGTATATAGAGCATTTTTAAACAATTTGAGTGATATAATGGATATTTACAATAAATATAAGGAAGTTTGAAACTACAAAATATTATCTTTTGAATGTTTCTAAAACATTAATCAATAAATAGCTACTTTATTCCCATCCCCCCCTTGACAGAATTTATAAACGGTATTATATTAAAAACAGATAATAGGTATAGGGGGTATATGTATATGGAGGTAAAAATATGAGTGATAAAAAATGTGAACATAAGCAGCACCATTCAGAAGAACTAAAAAAAAACATGATAAACAGACTAAAAAGAATTGAAGGACAGATAAGAGGTATTTCAAATA
>CAZMFS010000061.1:0-8944 GCA_964565585.1 uncultured bacterium | reverse complement strand
GAGGAGAAATGGCCGAATTGCCCGGTTTTTATAAGGCAAAAGAATATGACCTTGCAGGCTTTGCCGTAGGTGTTTGTGAAAAAGAAAATATCATTACAGGAAAGAATATTTCTAAAAATGATGTAATTATAGGGCTTCATTCTTCCGGGCTACACTCAAATGGGTACAGCCTTGCTAGAAAGGTACTTATAGATGATGAGAATCCTGATGAGATACTTATGGAGGAGATGCTGACTCCTACAATAATATATACAAAACCTGTAAAAAAGGTTATGGATAAAATCAGGGTTAAAGGCATGGTACATATTACAGGTGGCGGATTTTATGAAAATATTCCAAGAATACTACCGGAAGGGTTGAGTGCAAAGATCAATACTCGAAGTTGGGAAGTTCCTAACATATTTAAAATGATTTCTACTGCCGGAAATATTGATAAAAAAGAGATGTATAGAACATTTAATATGGGAATTGGGTATATAATTATAGTAAACAAAGATGACTTGATGGAAGCAAGAGATATACTAAATGAATCAGATTATGATTTTTCCATAATTGGAAATATAATTGATAAAAAGGATAAAAAAGTAATAATTATTTAGCTTATTATGAATAAACTATTAACCAAATTTATTAAGCTAATTTCAAACAAAAGAGGGTTCTCGGATAGGGAATACTGGGGCAAATTCGAGGGACTTTTAAGTATTGTATTAAATTTTGTCCTTTTTGTATTAAAACTTATAGTAGGAATAATTAGTGGTAGTGTGGCTATTATGGCCGATGCTGTTCACACACTAAGCGATATAGCCTCTTCTGCTGGGATATTTTGGGGGTTTAAAGTTGCTTACAGCCCGGCAGATAAAAAACATCCTTTTGGTCATGGACGATTTGAACATATTTTAACTCTGGGAGTATCTTTTCTTCTTTTTTATACAGGTATTGAATTTATAAAAGAGTCTATTAAATCCATCAGAAATCCGAATGTAATTGAATTCAATTTGTGGTTATTCTTGTCAATTTTACTAACTATATTTATCAAAGAGATAATGGCAAGATTTTCTATAATCATTGGAGAAAAAATTAAATCCGATGCCTTAAAAGCCGATGGGTATCATCATAGAACAGATGTTTTATCAACGGTCATTGTTATATTTACTTTTTTTATTAAAAATATTGATGGTTATCTGGGAATTATTGTGTCTTTATTTATTATATATTCGGCTTATGAAGTTGCGAAAAAAGCTATTAATAATCTTATTGGTTCAAAACCTTCAGAAGATTTTCTGGATAGTTTGAAGAAACATGTATTAGATTTTGAGGTTGCCGAGGGAATCCATGATATTATTGTTAATAAATATGGCGAAACCTATATAGTATCATTTCATGTAGAAATCGATATGAATTACAGCTTTGATGAAGCTCATTACTGGAGCGAACAGATTGAAGATAGTGTAGATGATAGATTTAAAATCAAATCGATTGTACATATAGATCCTATTGATAAGGATGATGAGGAGATTCAAAATATTAGAAAGATATTAAAAAAATATTTCCAGAATTGGGATGTTGTTGATTCTTTTCATGATGTGAGAAAAATAGGGAAGAAAAGAGTTAATATTGTGTTTGATATTTCCGTAAAAAATAAAATTAGTGGAAAAGAAGAAAATCAGATATATAAAGATATAAAAAATTTATTAAAACAAAACGTGAAAAATTTTAATGATGTAGTTATAAAGGTGGAGCCATTATATGCCTACTAATTCCAATAAAGGTCATAAAAAAAGATTACGGGAAAAATTCAAAAAAAACGGTATTGAATCTCTGCATGATTATGAAGTTCTTGAATTTTTACTAGGACTTGTAAATGTAAGAAAAGACACAAAGGAACTTTCAAAAAAGCTTTTAAAAAAATATAATACTGTAAGCAATGTTTTAGATGCAAAAATAGATGATCTTTTAAAGTTTAAGGGTCTCGGTAAAAGAACAGCAACAGCCTTGAAATTTTCCAAAGAGCTCATAACCTATTATCTTGAGGAAAGTATTCAAAAAAAAGAGTATAAAATTGATTCACCTGAAAGTGCAGTTAATCATTTTATTGCTTATTATGGAAGTCATGAGTATGAGGAATTCTGCGTTATATATTTGGATGGTAAAAATAATATACAGGATATAAAAAATTTTCAAAAAGGAAGTGTTAATTATTCCCAGGTATATCCAAAAAAAATTATTAAAACTGCAGTCTCAAAAAATTCTGTTTCAATAGTTTTGGTTCACAACCATCCTTCAGGCAATTTAACTCCGTCCCAGGCTGATATTAATTTTACACAAAAAATGAATAATATATGTGAAATAATGGATATAAGTTTGCTGGACCATTTAATCATTGCCCATAAAAATTATTACAGCCTAAAAGAGCATGGACATTTCTAATTCATAGCAAATTTTTGTTTTCAACTTGTAGGTATAATTATTAAAAAACAATTTACAAAGCGAAATAAATCGTTATAATTTTCATGAGTTAATATAATACCATAAATAGAAGGAGGAAGTATGGCAGATTATCGTATTACCGAACATCCAATTTTAGATATAGAAGAAAAAGAAGAAGTTTCTTTTTATTGGAAGGGAGAAGAATATACAGCTAAAAAGGGAGAAATGATAACTTCCGCGCTTTTTGCAAACGGAATTAGAATTTTTTCCTATCACCAAAAGGATGATGCTCCTCTAGGTATTTTTTGTGCAAATGGACAGTGCAGCCAATGTATGGTTGTGGTTAATGGAACACCTGTACGGGGCTGTATGACTCCTATAGAAGAAGGAATGAGAATCCAACCTTTAGAGGGGTTGCCGGAACTACCTGATGATGATGAACCAATAGAAACAGACGAGATTAGAACTTTAAATTATGAAGTTTTAATTATTGGAGGTGGACCTGCAGGGTTATCTGCAGCAATTGAACTAGGAAAAGCTGGTGTTAAAACGTTAATAGTTGACGATAAATATAAATTAGGCGGGAAATTAGTTTTACAAACCCATAAATTTTTTGGTTCTGTAGAGGATTCATATGCTGGAACCAGGGGGTATAAAATTGGAGAAAAACTGGCAAGAGAAGTAAAAAAATATGATAATATTGATATATGGATGAATACCCCTGCTATAGGAATATATAGTGACAAAAAAGTAGGGGTTTTAAAAAATAACTCAGAGTATATATTAATAAAACCTGAAATATTATTAAATTCAACAGGAGCAAGAGAAAAAAGTCTGGTTTTTCCAGGAAACACTCTTCCCGGTGTATATGGAGCCGGTGCATTTCAAACTCTTGTAAATAGAGATCTTGTAAAAGCTGCCGATAAGTTATTTATTGTTGGCGGTGGAAATGTAGGATTAATTGCAGGATATCATGCATTACAGGCTGATATAAATGTAGTAGGATTAATTGAAGCCATGGACGAAGTTGGTGGCTATTATGTTCATAGAGACAAATTACAAAGAATGGGAGTACCAATTTATACAAGACATACAATAGTTAGTGCAAATGGTGAGGATAAAGTAGAAAGTGTGACAGTTGCAGAAATAGATGAAGATTTTAATATTATAGAAGGAACTGAGAAAACTTATGAGTGTGACACTGTCTTAATAGCAGTTGGACTTGATTCTGTTAATGAATTCCATAATCAGGCCTTAAATTTTAATATGAAGAGTTTTGTAGCAGGTGATGCCGAAGAGATAGCTGAGGCTTCTGCTGCGATGTTTAGCGGCAAAATTAAGGGTATAGAGATTGCGAACGAGCTAGGTGCAATTGATAAAGATATACCCCAAGAGTGGAAAGAGAAGATGGAGATATTAAAAAGCCCTGGCGGTGAAGAACTGGAACTTGAGAAACCAAATAAACAGGAAGGTGTTTATCCAGTCTTTCATTGTGCCCAAAAAATACCCTGTAATCCCTGTATCTCAGTTTGTCCACAAAATGGAATTTATATAGATCCCGATAATATGATGGATACGCCCGAATTTTTAGAAAGCAGTTCCTGTGTGGGGTGTATGAGATGTGTTGCAGTATGTCCTGGATTAGCCGCTACTCTGGTTGACTATAGAGAAGATAAAAACAATCCTGTAGTAACAATGGCTCATGAGTATGGAAATGATTTAAAAAAAGGTGATAAAGCTACCCTAACAACGAGAAAGGGTAAAGAACTTGGTGAATATGAAGTAACGGATACAAATACACTGGCCGGTTATAGAAACACAAATCTGGTGCAATTCCAGGTTCCAGCAGAGATTGCTGAAGATGTTGCCGGGGTACTCGTTCAGGAGAATGAAGAAATTACTGAACCGCTGGATAAATATGTAGAGGAAATTAGAGATGATGAAATTGTCTGTAGATGCGAAAGAGTGACTGCAGGTGAAATTAGAAAATGGATTGAAAGAGGAATAAATGATATAAATCAAATAAAAGCAATAACAAGAGCCGGTATGGGTGCATGTGGAGGAAAAACATGTGAAACGATTATACTAAGGCTAATGAAAGATGCCGGAATTGAGGAGAAAAATATTATAAGAGACGTTCAAAGACCTCTATTTCTCGATACCAGATTCAAGTATTTTGCCGGCCTTAAGGATGGTGATGAAAAATGAAATCATATGATGTTGTCATAGTAGGAGCAGGAAGTGTAGGAACGCCTTTAGCTATGTTTTTAGCTAAAAAAGATCTGGATGTTCTTGTTCTTGAGAAGAAGTCCTCTCCAGGTCAGGGGCAGAATAAAAAGGCAATTGGAGGCATTAGAGCAACCCACTCTGTGAGATCGAAAATATTAATTGCTAAAAAAAGTTTGGAAATATTTTCTGGATGGGAGGAAAAAACAGGTGATGATATTGAATGGTATGAAGGAGGGTATTCCTATCCTGTTTATAATAAAGAGGATGAAAAAGCCCTAAAGGATTTACTAAAAATACAGCAAAAGTTTGGTTTGAATATAGATTGGTTAAAGAAGGATGAATATATCGAGTTAGTTCCTATGATTAAAAAGGAAGGACTGATCGGATCAACCTATTCTCCAGAGGATGGTTCGGCTTCTCCTCTTAGAGCAGTTAATTCCTTTTATATTCAAGCCGATAGAAATGGAGCAGAATTTAAATTTGATGAAACTGTAGAGAATATTTATACTGAAAAATCTACAGTTACAGGTGTTAAAACTGATAAAGGAGAATACAGCTGCAAATATGTAGTAAATGCAGCAGGAGCATATGCAAAAGATATTGGAAAAATGGTTGATATTGAAGTGCCTGTAACTCCTGATTCCCATGAAGCAGGGATAACAGAACCGGTTGAGCGAATGTTTGATCCCATGGTTGTGGATATTAGGCCTGCAGAAGGATCAAAAAATTATTATTTTTATCAGCACAAGACAGGTCAAATTGTTTTCTGTATAACACCCAAACCACCTATAGTTGGTACAGATACCCGACATACATCCGTTTTTCTACCCCAGGTTGCTAAGAGAATGTTAAATATTATGCCAAGGTTAAAAAATATTAATATAAGAAGAACCTGGAGGGGGCTATATCCGATGACTCCCGATGGTTATCCGATAGTGGGTGAAACAAAAGAAATAAAAGGGTTTTATAACATGGCTGGAATGTGTGGTCAGGGATTTATGCTTGGACCCGGTCTGGGTTATTATGTTTCAGAGGATATCTCAGGAGATATCACTGATGAGGACAAAGATATACTGGAGGATTTATCTCTATATAGAGATTTTTCTGGAAGTGAAGCTCTAAAGTAATATAAAATAGAAAAAGATATCGGGGAGAAATATCTGGATATCTTCCCGATAGATTTTATGCTACTTTCTATAAAGCTTTAGGTATCTATCAAGTTCTTTTTTAAAGTTATCAAGACTTACATATCTTGACTTTCTCAATGTTTCTTTTCCATCAATAAAGAAAAGTATTGTTGGCATCGAGAAGATTGAAAATTCACTGCCTACTTTTTTTACTTTTTTAATGTTTATATAAGCTGAACTGATTTCATCATAAGTTTGTAGGAGATTTTTTATTTTTAGTAAAAGATCCTTACATACGCTGCAGTCCGGACTTGAAAAATAGAGAAGAGTCAAGTTATTATTAGAGATAAATTTTTTAATATTTTTAATTTCTTCAATAGTTTTCATTTATGACTCTCCATATTGAGCTTTTTTTTCTACTTTTAGATTCTTTATTGAATTGGTTTTCAGGTTAATATCGTATGCTGAACCGCAGCTGGGACATATAAATATTATTTTATAACTCCCATCTTCCATTTGTTTAAATGATACATGAAATCCTCTTTTATATCCGCATTCTGGACAAATTCTAAATTCATTCATAAAATCCTCCTTGTTTATAATTATAACATTTTTGGTTTTAATTATAAATGATCTGGTTATAATTAATCTAAATCGAAATGATTAAGTTGTTAAGTAAATTATTATTAAGTAAAAAAATAATCGAAATCAAGGAGAGAAGATGGATAATTTTAAAAAGGATATTGAAAATATTCATCCTTCACAACTATATATAAACAGAGAAAAACTGGAAAGAATTAAAAAGATTATAGATTCTGAAGGAATTGAATCAGTACAACCGTTACCAATTAAAAAAATCGGCAATAAAATATTCTTCACCGATAGTCATACAACTGCTTATGAATTTAAAAGAAGGGGAATAAAAAAAATCAAAGTTTACTGGGATGAGGATAATCTTGACTGGTATTCTTATTTGGTATGTATAAACTGGTGCAGAAAAAATAAAATATTCTCGATTTCTGATTTAAAAAATAGTATTATAGCGGATAATAAATATAAAAAATTATGGCTAAATAGATGTGAAAAGCTACAAAATAGTGTAAAAGAAAATAAAAATCAGTATCAAAATATAAAAATGATCAAAAATAAAGAGAGGAAGGGATACATATGCAATATTATTTTAAGATCCCTGCCAAAATGGTTTGGTATAGAAAATGCTATAAAGGAATATGTAGATAGTGTTAAGGATAAACCTTTCTGGATTGCAAGTATAGCGATACTGCTGTTGGCTTCATGTCGTTAAAAGAACATAATAAGTTTACAGATGAGTTGTATGTGCTAGGAGTATTGGAAGAATTCCAAAATGAAGGAATTGGAAAAAAACTGCTTAAGAATGTTGAGAAAAAATGCAAAAAAAACGGAAAAAAATATTTAACAGTTAAAACCCTGGGTCCCTCTCATGAGGATAAAAATTATAAAAACACCCGAAAATTTTATGAAAAAGCTGGGTTTATACCTATAGAGGAAACTACAGAGCTGTGGGGAGAAAAGAACCCCTGCTTAATTATGGTTAAGGATTTAGAAACTTGTAATTGAAGGGGCCTTTTTTACTCTCTACCTGCAAGAAGTATAAATCGAAGAAGATTGACTAGTGCTGCTAAAGTAGATGCAACATAGGTCATCGCAGCTGCATTTAAAACTTTTTTTGCTCCAGTCATTTCCTCAGAATTTAAGTATCCATTATTTTTTATTATATTTAGTGCAGTTGAAGAAGCGTTAAATTCGACCGGCAGTGTTACTATTGAAAAAACTACTGCTGCAGCATAAAAAACTATTCCAATTTTTAAAAGGCTAAAAGCCTGTAAAAGAAATCCAATGAAGATTAAGGGGAATGCTAATTTTGATCCAATATTTGCCACCGGGGCAATTGCATTTCTTATTTTTAAAGGCATGTATCCATTACTATCCTGTAGAGCATGCCCTGCTTCATGGGCAGCAACCGCAATTGCTGATATGTTTTTTTTACCATAAACTGAGTTTGATAGCCTCAGTACTTTTTCTTTTGGATCGTAGTGATCACTTAGTTCACCTTTAACCTGTTCTATAGGAATATTTGTATTGGCTTTTTTTAATATGTCTCTTGCAACTTCGTTTGAGCTAAGACCTTTATTTGCTCTTTTTTGAGAGTACTTTTTAAATGTTGATTTAACTTTATGCCGAGCCCAAAATGCAAGAATTATAACAGGGATTAATAGTATCATTGTAGGGTCATAGAAAAACATACTTACCTCCTTTGTGTATATTTAAACCTTTTTTGAGAAAAAAAGTTCCAAACGATATTTATTTTGATGCCCCGTATTTTTCATAGTATTTGTTAATGTTTTCGTTCATGTTTTTATCTATAAAATCTGTATTATAGAGATATTTTTGGGTTTCTTTCATATTTACAATAGCTTCTGTTTTCATATTATACTCTTCCTTAAGCTGGGTTAGTGCCATTTTATCAGTCTCTTTTCCTTTTTCCATTCTATTGACAGAGATTATCAAGCCGGTAAGTTTTATATCGGCATGTTTTTTTAGTATCGGTACTGTTTCTCTAATGGATTTACCTGAAGTAGTTACATCTTCAATTATTAACACCCGTTCATTATCTTTTAATTCATGCCCTATTAAACTTCCCTTTTCACCGTGGTCTTTTTTCTCTTTTCTGTTGAAGCAGAAAGAGACATTTTTGTTATAAAGTTTTAGTAAGGAAGATGCAACAGCAACAACAAGAGGAATGCCTTTATATGCGGGGCCGAAGATTACATCAAAATCAAGCCCTATTTTTTCCTTGATTGCTTTTGCATAAAAATCCCCCAGCTTAGATATCTGTTCACCAGTACTGTATTTTCCTGTATTTATAAAAAAAGGGGTGTTCCTACCACTTTTTGTTACAAAATCCCCGAACATTAAAACATCGGAGTTGAGCATAAAATCGACAAATTCTTTTTTATATTTTTCCATAATTCTCCTTCCTAATTTTTTTTAGTTTATCAAGTATTTATTTTTGTTTCAATAGTTTTATACCTGTTAGAAAAGGAAAATTATAAAAAAAGTAAATTGAAATCGCTATTTATCTTTAATATATATGATTTTTTTGTTGATATTTTTTTCTGATT
>CAZMFS010000060.1:0-8968 GCA_964565585.1 uncultured bacterium | reverse complement strand
TCAATTTTCAATTATTTTTTTAAACTTTCATCTTTCAATTTTCAATTTTCAATTAATATAAGGTGTATATCACATACATTAGTATTAGTAGGCCCTGTTTTTACCAGTCCATCAATTTCTTCAAAAAAGTGATATGAGTCATTATTTTTTAAATAATCATCTATTGATAAATCTTTCTTTTTAGACCTTTCAAACAGATCGATATCGGCATATGCACCAGCTGCATCTGTTGGCCCATCATTTCCATCTGTTGAGGCAGAGATAAAATATATTCCTTCAAATGAATCAACTTCTTTTTCAATTTCAGCCAGATAGGATAGTGCTATCTCCTGGTTTCTGCCGCCCTTTCCATCACCGGTAAGTGTTACTGTAGTTTCTCCTCCTGCAATGATACATAATGGTTTATCTCCAAAAAGGTCATGTTTTTTGGAATCTTTAGCAATACCTGCCAGAACTTTTGCTACTTCTTTTGCCTCTCCAACTACCTGCGAAGATACAATAACAGTACTATATCCAAGGCTATCTGCTTTATCCGCACAGGCCTGCAAACTCTGATAATTAGTTCCTATAAGAATATTGCTTGTATTCTTGAATATTTTATCGCCCTCTTTGGGAGTCTCCTCGATATCCCCTTTTAATCCTTCTTCAAGGACTTTTATTACATTTCTCGGCAAATTGTCTCTTATTTCATATTTTTTTATAATTCTATCCATCTCCTCAAAAGTCGTATCATCTGGGGAGGTTGGTCCAGATGCTATAGTATCGAGTCTATCTCCAACAACATCAGATAATATTAAATTTATTGATTTTGCAGGATAAAGAGTACGTGCTAATTTACCCCCTTTTATTGCAGACAAATGCTTTCTTAAACAATTTATTTCATTAATTATCGCGCCACATTTCAACAATCTATTTGTTGTATCCTGCATATCTTCCAACCTGATTTCAATTTTTTCATCCTTATCATATACATAGGGGTGGGTTAAAAGAGCGGATCCTCCTCCAGAAATTAACGTTATAACAAGTGTATCTTCATCTGCATTTTTTGCAATATCTAAAATCTTTTTCCCTGCTTTAAATCCGTTTTCATCAGGTACCGGATGCCCCGATTCAATATATTCTATTATTTCTAGATCTTCCGTATGTCCGTATTTCACAGAAATTAATCCTTTTGTTATTTTCTCTTCTAGTATCTCTTCTACTGCTTTAGCCATTGTAGCAGTAGCTTTTCCAGCCCCAATAATAAAGATTTTATTATATTTACTTAAATCCTCTTTTAAATGAAAATTTTCCATATCAATTTTTAAAACATCATTTACAAGACACATAGAACTTTTAATAATATCATAGGGATAAGCTCTACGTACACCTTCCATGAATATGGATTCCAGATGTTTTCTTTTGGGTTTCATAGAAACCTCCTTTACTTATTATCTATAGCCTTCTTTAAATTTGATATATTTTTCTTTATAACAGGATTTTCAGTTAAGTCATCGGCTTTTTTAAAATATTTTAAAGCTTTTTCATACTCCTGAAACTGGTTCATATATATTGTTGCCAGATTATTATAAGCAATAAAATTTGTAGGGTCATATTCAATAGAATTTTCAAATTTTTCTATAGCTTTATCAAATTTCTCATTATTCATTAATTCATTAGCTTCTTCTAAAATTTCCTTGGCTTTCTGGGCATTCTCAAAACTTTCTTTATCATCACAGATTTCTATTCTTTTATTTAGAAAATCTTTATCTTTTTCCTTATCTGCTCCGAGTAAAGCTTTTGAATAATAATTTGAAGCTTTTTCAGCTTTACCCCATAAATAGTATAAATCGCCTAAAGCTTTAGCATTAATATAATGCTGATCCCTTTCATACTGCTCTTTTAAATATTTTTCAGCTTCTTTATACTTTCCAAGAGCAATATAGGTTAAACCCAAATTATATCTAATACCTTTTTCATGGGATTTTTTTTGATATATTTTTTTAAAATATTTCAATGCCTTTTCATAATCTCCCTGAACAAAACTATTAAACGCTTTTCTTCTCCAGAAAAAAAGAAATATTTTAGTAAATATTGACATATATCTATTCTCCTATTTTTTAATTAAATTCCCATGGGGGAATACCCCCATGGATTTTGAAAATTAAACAAAAATTGTTAAAATAGCAACCATCAATATGGAAACAATTCCCATCAGCAATGTAGCTGTTGTATATGTTTTATATGCAACAGGAACTTCCATACCTGCAAATTTAGAAACAACCCAGAAGTAAGAGTCATTTGCATGTGATACTGTCATAGCTCCTGCTCCAATAGCAAGCACTGTAAGAACGGGACTTAAACCCAGAGAACTCATTAATGGCGCCATAATTGAAGAAGTAGTTATTATTGCAACTGTGGATGAACCCTGTGCAGTTTTCAATGCTGCTGAAATAACAAATGGTAGGAATATTCCTATATTAAAAGCTGATAGATTATTTCCAAGGAAATCCCCCATTGGAGATGCTTTAAGGATTGCACCAAAAGCACCACCGGCACCTGTTATTGCTAATATTATCGCAGCATTGCTTATACCTTTTCCAATCCAGTCATGAATTGCATCTTTAAGATTAGTTTTGGCAACAAGTAGAAGAGCCAAAAAGATACCGATTGTAAGTGCTGTAACCGGATCTCCTATGAAACTCAAGAAGTTAGAAACAGGTCCTTCTTTCATCAATCCTAGTTTAGGATTTGAAAGACTTTTTAAAAGAATTAGGAAAATAGGAATAATTAAAGGTAAGAATGATAAAGATGCTGGAGGTAATTCTCCATATTTGTCTCCAAGCTCTTCATAATCTACTTCTAATTCCGGTTCTATCTGATACTTCTTGGCAAATTTAGTTGCCCAGAGATATCCAGCAAGCATCGCCGGAATTGAAACAATTATACCAAACCCTATTACACCGCCAAGATCAGCTTCAAGAATACCTGCAGAAGCAATAGGTCCCGGTGTAGGTGGAACTAGACAGTGAGTAGCATAAAGACCTGTTGCAAGAGCAACCCCCATTACAGCCATTGACTTTTTAGTTCTTGCTGCAAGAGCTTTATTAAGCGGAGTTAATATAACATATCCGGAGTCACAATAAACCGGTACCGAAATTATGTAACCCGCTATACTCATTGCAAGAGGTGACCTCTTTTCTCCTACAAAACTTAGAATGGAATTGGTCATTGATAATGCAGCACCTGTTTTCTCAAGTATTGTTCCTATAATGGTTCCTGCAACGATAACAATACCTATATAACCCAGGGTACCTCCAAAACCATCCCTAATTTTGGAAATTATCGTCTCAAGGGGCATTCCTACGAGAATACCGTATAGAAAAGATACTAATACAAGTACCAAAAATGCGTTCATCCTCCACTTGGATGTTAAAAAGATGATCAAAAATATTACTAAAATTAGAAAAATGAGAGATAGACCACCTGATACCATACATCAACCTCCTTTTTAAAGATTATTAATTATATATTAGCTCATAAATTCTGTACATCAAGTAATTTCTAAAAATTTATTGAATATAAGAAATATTTAAAGATTTAGTATACATTTTTTGCAATAATTACTTTTTATTAACATGAAATTAATAAATTATTAATATTTTCTCCCTATATTATAAAAAAATAAGGAGGCATTATGGAAATACTTTTTAAAATAATAGGTATCGTAATTTTTATTGTCATAACAATAATTGCAGTGATTTTCAGTAATAAAGCAAAAAGAGAGGATAGAAACTGCAGGTAAAATTCAGATAGTTGAATTTAGAAAATTCATATAAGAAATAATAAAATACTTTACAAGTTATTTTTTCATATCCAATAATTCATTACAATTTAAAAATCAGACTTCAAAGAAAATAGCACCATGTAAAATTTAAATATTTATTTAAGAATGCTGAATTTGTTTAGCCATCTTCTATATCTCATTTATATAATATTACTTACAAAAGATCCTGAGACGGGCTCAGATGGACATAAATTTAAATACTTTATATTATTTGTTCAAGCTTGCTTTTTCTTATTGTTTGAATATCAGCTTCCTGAAATTTAAATATTAACAATCTTTTTAAAAAATCTATATTTAGAAATTTTAATGAAATTCTCTTGCTCAATACGATAATTTTTTATAACACTGTTTTTATTTTATCAATAGTATTATGAAAATACAGAAGAATTCTGAAATAAATCAATCATATAATCAATAAAAATACCTTAATTATAATTTCTCAATGTTATTAAAATAGTTAAAAAAGCCTTAATTATCACACTAGCCTTTAAGTTAATTCCTTTATGATTTAATAATAAAAGTTTAGATAAATGTATTATATTTATATATTATACAGTGTTAATTGTTAAATAAAAAATAAATTATATCCCCATCTTTAACCACATAATCTTTACCCTCAACACGAATTAACCCATGATCCTTTAATTTTTCCTCGCTTTTATATTTCTTCAGATCTTTATACTTATATACCCTGGCTTTTATAAATCCCTTCTTCATATCTGAATGAATTTTACCTGCAGCCTCCGGTGCAGTTGTCCCCTTTTTTATCTCCCATGCCCGGACTTCTTTTTCATTTTTTGTAAAAAAAGTTTCTAAATTTAAAAGTTTATAAGCTTTTTTAATCAGCTTATCCAATCCACTTTCTTTCATATCAAGCATTTCTCTGAACTCTTTTTTATCCTCTTCACTTTCCATTAAAGCTATCTCCTGCTCCGACTTTCCGCATAAATTTAATACCTCTGCATTCTCCTGATTTGCAATTTCTTCCACCTTTTGAACATATGAATTTTTTTCACCAATAGAACCCTCATCTATATTGCAAAGATAGAGCATTTTCTTTAGAGTCAGTAGATTGTAGTTTTTAAGTTTCTTTTTCTCATCTCTGTTCAGTTTCAGAACTCTTACCGGCTTTCCTTCTTTTAGAATATTTTCTACTCTTTTTAATAATTCCTTTTCTTTTTTAGCATCGTTTCTAACTTTCTGGTCCTGACTTTTAAAAAGTTTTTCTATACTTTCTAATCTTTTTTGAACAACCCCCAAATCCGACATGACAAGTTCCAGATTTATTACATCAATATCTCTTTTTGGATTTAAATCATTGTACATATGAGCTATATCCTCGTGCTCAAAACATCGTACAACATGAATAAGAGCATCAACCTCCCTTATATTTGATAGAAATTTATTACCAAGTCCTTCACCTTTAGAAGCACCTTCAACCAACCCGGCAATATCCACAAACTCAATTGATACTGGAATCTTTTCTGGAGGTTTAAAAATATTATAAATATCATCGAGTCTATTATCGGGTACATCTACTATCCCAATATTGGAATCTATTGTGCAGAAGGGATAGTTAGACGCTTTTGCATTTGCTGAAGTTAATGCTGAAAATATTGTGGATTTACCTACATTTGGAAGTCCTATAATACCGCAGTTAAGTGACATCTTACCTCCTATTAGTTTCATTTACTCTTATTATTATCATTTTTTGCAGATTTGTCAAAATATAAAAATCTCTACTGAATTTTTTCAACATATATCGTACAAAGTTTGAATTAAATTTGTTTGAAGAATAAATACAAAAACCAAAATTCAGACTACATAACACCCTAATACGTCAGGATAGTTTGTACTTCAAAAAATAATTTACAAATAATAAAAATACCTGACGCAGATGGACGCGGATTACCGCTGATTTTAAGTATTTCCTCTCAAGTAACCCAATTACAAAAAATAAATAAGATTTCAGATTAATCTGAAATCTTAAATTAATAAAAAATCAAAAATGAAAATAACTTATCATTTTTGATTTTTATTATATTTCATATGCTTTATTTTCAAAAGCATTAATTTATTTTATGTAATTTTTTAAAAGCAGCTATAAAATTACTATCTAAGTATTAATGTTTTAAAATAGAAAAGTACTTAATTTATTGATTAAAAAATCACTAATTTACCAAAATATCTTCTTTAGATAAAAAGGTATTATTAATTACACATATTTTTCCGAGTTTTTATGTAAAGAAGATATTTTAAGAAATAAATTCATATAATGAATTTATTAAGTACTTTTCTATTTTAGAAACTTTTATGAGTAGCATCGGCGAGTAAACTTATAATCCGCGTTAATAATGAAATTTTAATTTCATTATTATCCGCGTAAATCTGTGTCTGTATTTTGTTTTTTTAATTAAAAGTACAAACTACCCTGAAATATACCGCAGATAACAGAATACATAAATCTTAACAGAAATTTAACACTAAAATATTTGACAGCATTTTTTTTGATGATACTATTTAGGTAGATACCGAATTAGATTAAGGAGGTTTTTATGTCTGATAAAGCAGAAGGAATTAGTTTTTTTGAAAAATACTTATCCATATGGGTTGTACTTTGTATAGTTGTTGGTATATTAATCGGAAAATATCTTCCGTCTATTCCTGACTTTCTTAGCAAACTTGAATATGCCCATGTTTCTATACCTATTGCATTTTTAATCTGGATTATGATTTATCCGATGATGTTAGAAATTGATTTTTCCAGTATTTTTCATAACGCAAAAAAACCAAAAGGGTTAACAATAACACTAATAACAAACTGGATTATTAAACCATTTACAATGTATGGTTTTGCTTATTTATTTTTTAAAATAATTTTTAGTAATTTTATTAGTCCGGAGTTATCTACGGAATATTTAGCCGGTGCGGTCCTCTTAGGAGCGGCCCCGTGTACAGCTATGGTATTTGTCTGGAGTTATCTAACAGACGGTAACCCGGAATATACTTTAATGCAGGTATCTATTAATGACATCATAATTTTATTTTTATATACTCCTATAGTTGCTTTCTTGTTAGGTATTTCAAATATTGAAATTCCTTACAATACTCTATTATTATCCGTTCTATTATTTGTTGTTATCCCGCTCATATCGGGTTTTTTGACCAGAAAACATGTTGTGAAAAAAAAGGGAAAAAAATATTTTAAAAATGTTTTTCTAAAGAAATTTGATAACATTACCGTGGGAGGATTACTTTTAACTCTTATCATAATCTTTACTTTCCAGGGAGATATTATACTTAAAAATCCTATTCATATTCTTCTAATAGCAGTCCCTCTTAGTATACAAACACTCTTTGTCTTTGGTATTGCCTATCTGGTTGGATATTTTTGGAATGTTAAGCATGATGTTGCGGCTCCTGGAGCTATGATAGGGGCAAGTAATTTTTTCGAGCTGGCAGTTGCTGTTGCGATATCTCTCTTCGGATTGCAGTCAGGAGCAACACTTGCCACAGTTGTAGGGGTTCTGGTTGAAGTTCCTCTTATGCTTAGTTTGGTAAAAGTTGCAAACAAATCAAAAGATTGGTTTAAAAAAAGAGTTCTTGAAAATTAATTTTTTAATATTAACCTAATTAAATAGGAGGCTTTATGTCAAAAAAGACGGTTTTATTTATATGCACGCACAATTCCGCCCGGAGCCAAATGGCTGAAGGTTTAACAAATAATCTTTATAAGGATAAACTAAGAGCTTTTAGTGCAGGAACAGAACAAACAAAGGTAAAAAAATTTGCTGTAGAAGCTATGAAAGAAATTGATATAGATATTTCAAACCAGTACTCAAAAACCATTGATAAGTTTAAAAACAGAAGATTCGATTATGTAGTTACAGTCTGTAATAATGCAAAAAAAAACTGTCCATTTTTCCCCGGAGCAAAAAAATATTTTCATGCACCCTTTAAGGATCCCTCAAATGTTGCTGGAAACTATAAAGAAAAGTTAAAAGCATTTATTGAAACCAGAAGAAAAATAAATAAATGGATCAAAAATAATTTAATAGAATAAAGGAGGAAAAATGAAAGTTCAAATTTTAGGAACAGGATGTTTTAAGTGTAAAAAATTAATAGAAAATACCGAAAAGGCAGTTAGAGAACTGAGAGAAGAACTCGATGAGGAGATAACTATAGAGAAAATTGAAGACCTAACCGAAATTGCAGGAATGGGAGTCATGTCCACCCCGGGATTTGCTATTGATGAACAAATCGTAGAAAGCGGGAGAGTATTGAGCAAAAACAGAATAGTAGAATTAATTGAAAACTACAAGTCAGATAAAAGAAGATAAAGGAATATGAGTTGGATAAATTATTTAAAGTTCTTGGTTCTAAGTCCAGATTAAGAATTCTTAAGATGTTATTGATACGCAAATGCTGTGTATGTGAAATATCTGGAATTCTCAACTTATCTGATGCCACAATATCCGAACATCTAAAAAAATTAAAAAAGATGAATCTTATAAAGGAAGAAAAACGAAGCTACTGGAGTTATTATTTCATAAATCCGGAAATAAAAAAGGATGAAAATATAAAAAAATTATTGAGTATAATTAAATCTTTAAATGATGATACATATAAGAATGATAGAAGAAAAATAAAAAGTAACGCGATAAAGTGTAATAATATCAATGAAAACGAGAAAAAATGAAAAAGAAGGCATGTATCAATAAAATATTGGATGATAAAGTAATATTAACAATCTATGATGAAGAAAAATGTGAAAGCTGTGGATTGTGCGGTGGCGAACAACATGTATCTCTTAAAAAAGAGTATTTTCCCCCCGATATTCAGACAGGCGATTTTGTAGAAATCGACTTCAAATTAAACAAAACTTTTACTTCATTTCTCATATTTTTCCTTCCACTAATATCTATGATATTTGGATACATAATTTTTAACTCTGTATTTCTATTGGGAGAAAATATTTCGATTTTAGGATCTGTTGCAGGACTAATTTTAAGTGCTGCAGTAATTAAAATTTTTGATATAAAAATAAAAAATAAGGGAAAACCCGAAATTAAATTGATAAGAAGGCAACGATAACTGCCTTTTCTCAATCATACTTTTTATACTTTTTGAGTTATTCTTTAA
>CAZMFS010000059.1:0-8988 GCA_964565585.1 uncultured bacterium | reverse complement strand
TGGACAACCTATTTTTAGAAAAATTAAAATATTCTTTTAATTTTTTTCTTTTAAAAATATTTTTCAGTTTGTTATATTCATTTTCTTTTAATTGAACTCCCTGCTTTAATCTAAGCCCCATCATAATCTTATAATATCTTTCTTGATTTTTATCTATTTTTCGTTCAATTTTTCTAAAATTATCTGTTTGATAGTTATTAAAAGAATCATAATTTGTGTAAAGAATATTATTTAAATATCCGCTTGCTGACAAACCTACTCCAATATATTCATTGAAATTACAGTATTTTAAATTATGTTTTGCCCTCTTATTTTTTTTAGCGTAATTTGATATTTCATAATGATTGTAATCATTTTTAGCTAAATAATTGTTTATAAAATTATAAGTTTTTGATTGGTTTTGATCATTATCCAATTCTACCCGGTTATTTTCCAGCATTTCAAAAATCCTTGTATTTTTTTCAACCTTTAAGTTATATATGGAAAGATGGTCCGGCTCAAATTCCATAAGCTGTTTAATCTCTTTTTCAATAAGCTTATAGTCATTTTTTAATCCAAAAATTAGATCAATGGAAAAATTATTGATTTTTCTTCTATGTTTTTTAATCTCCATTAAATCATTCTTACGGTGTAATCTACCAAGTATTCTTAATTTCTCATTATCAAAGGATTGAAACCCGAATGAAAATCTATCTATCCCAATATTTTTAAGTGATTCAATATAATCTATATTGAAGTTGTAGGGATTAATTTCTATTGTAAATTCATCTAAATTCTCTATTATTAAATTTTCTTCTATACTCTTTACTATATTTGTAATATGTTCAATTTTTAATAGTGAAGGAGTTCCTCCTCCAATATATATGGTATTTATTTTGTTACCTTTATAGCTTCTAATTTCATTTTTTAATATCTCTATATATGAATTAAAATCAAGCTTTGCCTTAGATACCGGATAAGATACAAAATTACAGTAATTACATTTTTTAAAACAATATGGAACATGAATATATAAACCTTTAGCTGAACCCATCAATTTCCAATCAAATATAGATGATGACTATCCGCACCAAAAGATACAAATCTATCCGTAACAATCGGTTTGGTCCTATCAATGTGGTGTTTTATCTTATACTTCCATAGCAATTTTTCAGTATCAATATCATAAGCATACAGAGAATAATCATAGCTTCCAAAATAAACGTTACCATTATGAACCGAAGCATCTCCGTTAACCGGCCCACCTTTTCTAAAATTAATATCAAAATCAATCCACCGGTTATTTGTTTTATATTTATGTATAATTTTTCCATTTTTGGAATTAATTGCTACTAGATTTTTATCGGTTCCTATAAATATATTTCCTTTATATAAAACCGGTGATGAAAAACTTGTATTTAGCTTAGTTTTCCATTCAATTTTCCAGTTATTAATATTCAGCTTATAAAGATAGTTGCTTTCTGCTGTAAAATAGCAGTATTCTTTTGTTAATAGCAGCTTTGATTTAATTGGTGGATGTTTAACAGTTTCATTTGAAAAATTTTTATATTTATCGTCTACTCTATATTTTTTTAATATTTCTCCATCTAAATTTAATTTATAAATTGCATTTTGGGAACTACCATAAATAAAATTATCTTTTATAAACCATTTCTTTTCTATATAGTCAATTTCCTTTTTAAATATCAAATCTTTGTTTTGTCTATTCCAGAGAAACAAATACCCATTTTCATTACCGGTCAGAATATATTCTTTATTAACAAAAATCTCTGAATAAACCCAGCTTCCTGTATCATACTGCCAGGATATTTTTCCATTTTCAGGATTTATTTCATATACATAACCGTAATCGCTACCAACATAAATTTTACCATTACTATAGGATGGAGAAGATAAATTTTGGTCTGAAGCTCCTAATGTTACTGTCTTCCAGACTTCTTTTCCGGTTTTAATATCCAGAGCAACCAGATTAGCATAAAATCTTTTATTCTGAAGTTCCATTTCAATATCAGAACCAAGAGTGTTTACCTTAGGAACTACATAATCTCCCTCTTTTTTCTTTCTGTTTAGTTTTTTTATATCCACCCTCCAGGTAACAATAATATCTTTATTCTGTATATATAACGGGTCAGTTTGAACTTTTAATGTTTCACCTAAACTGTACTTCCATTTTAGTTTTTTTTCCTTTGAACATGAGAAAAAAAATATTGTAACCAAAATTAGAATCAAAAATAGCTTCTTATTATTCATCATCAACCTCAAGTATCGATAAAAATGCTTCCTGGGGTATATCTACCTGTCCGACCTTTTTCATACGTTTTTTCCCTTCTTTTTGTCTTTCAAGAAGTTTTTTCTTTCTACTCACATCCCCGCCATAGCATTTTGAGGTAACATTTTTTCTCAGAGCCTTCACAGTAACCCTGCTCACAATTCTTTTTCCAATAGATGCCTGAATCGGTACTTTAAACAGCTGACGTGGAATATGTTCCTTTAGTTTTCTTGCCAGCTTTTCCCCTCTGTAATGTGCATCATCTCTGTGAACAATAGTAGTTAAAGCATCAACAGGTTTTTTGTTAACCAGAATTGTTAACTTAACGAGATCTGATTCTTTATATCCAATTAAATCATAATCAAGAGAAGCATATCCAGAACTTACAGCTTTTAACCTATCATAAAAATTAAATATAATCTGTCTAAGAGGAATTTTAAATTTGATTAAAACTCTATCGGTGCTCAGATATTCCATTCCCTCGTGATCTGCGTTTTTTTCGGTGCATAGTTTCATTATTGGACCAATATATTCATCAGGAGTAATTATTTCTGCTTTAACATACGGTTCCTCAATTTTTTCAAGTCTGGATTGATCCAGCTGAGCAGGATTGTGAATCTCCTTTACCTCACCGTTTTCATAATATGCTTTATAAACCACATTTGGGGTGGTTATAACGAGATCTATATCAAATTCTCTTTCTAATCTCTCCTGGGTAACCTCCATATGAAGTAAACCCAAAAAACCTACTCTAAAACCAAAACCTAAAGCTTCCGAAGTATCAGGTTCAAATCTTACAGCTGCATCATTTAATGCTAATTTGTCAAGTGCATCTCTAAGTTCATTATATCTATCATTATCTGTCGGATACATTCCGCAGTATACCATTGGAATCATTTCTCTATACCCAGGTAGAGGTTCAGAAACAGGATTTTCGGCTGAAGTAATCGTGTCCCCTACCTTAGCCTTTGTAATATCTTTTATACCGGCAGTAATATATCCAACATCACCTGCAGTAAGATTTTCAACCTTTTTCATTTTTGGCTCAAATATTCCAATTTCATGAACTTCATATTCAGCCTGACTTCCCATCAACAATATTTTGTCCTCTTTGTTTATTTCTCCATCAATTATTCTAACATATAAGATAACACCCTTATATGTATTGTAATGCGAATCAAAAATTAAAGCTTTTAAAGGTTTTTTCTCATCACCCTCTGGAGACGGTACTCTTTCTATAATAGAATCAAGAATATTTTCAATACCTGTACCCTCTTTTGCACTTGCAAGTAAAACTTCATCTCCCTCATACCCTAGCTCTTCCTTTATCTCCTGCTTTGTTTCTTCAATTTTTACACTTGGAAGATCTATTTTGTTAATTACAGGTATAATTTCAACATCGGTTTCCATTGCAAGATATACATTTGCCATTGTTTGAGCCTGAATTCCCTGGGTGCCATCAATTATCAACAAAGCACCCTCACATGCTTTTAAAGCTCTGGAAACTTCATAGGAAAAATCAACATGCCCGGGAGTATCTATTAAATGAAGTTTGTGGCCTTTATACATAATTCTTATAGCCTGAGATTTAACGGTAATACCTCTTTCCCGTTCAATATCCATTGTATCTAGAAATTGATCCTGCATATCTCTTTTCTCAATTGTGTTTGTAAACTCAAGAAGTCTATCGGCAAGAGTAGATTTTCCGTGATCTATATGTGCAATTATCGAAAAATTTCTTATTTTTTTATTATCCATTTTTACTTCCTATAGTTTAAGCTTAATACTAAAATTGTTAATAAATATCTGTTCGTTCTCTAACATGAATCCGTAATTAAACTTTATATTCCTACTTTTGATGCCGAAACCGGCCGTATATTTATTATCTGCAACACCTAAAAATAAAACATAATTATCATTATCATTCAAGTAAAAATCAAATCCATAATTCAATTTGTATTCATTATTAAAATAATCAAGTCTCATTTTTACCTTTATAAAATTATAATGAAATCCTCCATACAATAAATAACTATCCAGCTTAATATTTTTAATGCTACCACCTACAGTAAAATAATCACTTCTATAGGATATATATGGCATAAAGGATATATTATCCTTAATCAAATCCCCAATCTCCTTAAGGTTATATCGAACTTGAAGGCCTCCTGTAAATGATTTATAGGAACGTGTATAAGAAATAGAGGAGGAGTAGTTCGAAGCATAATAGTATCCCAGATCATTTCCTGTCTCATCTCTGTATTCAATTTTGTTCCAATCATAATAAAATAAATCGAATGTCAAATAACTGTATTTATAGACTATATAATATACCTGGGTATTTGACTGAAGGAAAGAAGTAGAAAAGTACATTGTCGAACTATCATTCAAAGCAGGTGAAATATAATTTGCAGATAAATCTTCAGTGAAAGTATTTCCACTTGATAGTATCTCTGCTGAAAAAGGAAAATAATTTTCACTCCAGTCTATCTCTTCAGCTATTACAGAAGATATGCTAAAAAAAACAAAAATAATTATTACAAAATATTTAAATTTTTCTTTTATTAAATTATTAATCATAAGAGGATACTTTAATCAACCTGGATATATATCCCATAAGGGGAATTTCATATATTTGCTTTTTTATGTATAGTACTATTCCGATAACAGATATTGAAAAATGTAAAAGAAAATAGGTTAAAAGCAGCAATTCGCCTATTTTGGGAACATAAAGAAATAAAAATCCCGCCACAAAAAACAAAAATTGCATAATTCCCTGTTTTGCATGATGGTAAATAAATTTATTTTTATTTGAGTAAATTAAAAAAGGTATAAATGCCAGGATTAATCCATAGCTAAAAATACCCCACCACCATCCAGCATTTTTTAAATCCTTTTCCTTATAGGAATAATATTTTTTTTTATCCATTAATAATTAAACAAGCTCCTTTCCTCTTTTGAAAGCTTTTAAATTCCCTTCTACAGTTTTTGGGGGGACTCTATTTTCTATTGCTTTTTTCATGCTCTCATCAGAGATATCCATAATTTCAGAGATCGCTCCAAGCATAACAACATTTGCATATTTGGAATTTCCAATTTCTTTTGCGATTTTAAAAGCATTGAACATGTATAAATTTTCATCAAATACATCTTTCAGAACTTTATCGGGATTTTTGGGATACTTTACATCTGAAAAATATACAGAATTAGGAATGATTTTAAGATTATTTACTACTAATTTTCCATTCTCCTTTAAATATTTTGAAAATCTAATAGTTTCAAGAACTTCAAACGAGAATATTATATCAGCTGATCCTTCTTCTATTAGAGGGGAATACACCTTTTCTCCGTATCTTAAATGAGAGTTAACACTCCCTCCTCTTTGACTCATTCCGTGTACTTCAGCTTTTTTAACATCATATCCTTCATCTATAAGAGCATCTGAAAGTATTTCGCTTGCTGTTAATACTCCCTGACCACCAACACCAGTTAATAATATACTTTTTACATCAGACATAATTCCTCCTAATCAACCAGTTGAATAGCATCCTGTGGACAAACCTGAGCACATACAGAACAACCGGTACACATGCTTTCAACTATTTTTGCTTTTGTTTCATCATCATTTTTGATTACCGCGGGACAACCAACCTTCAAACATAATCCACAGTTTATACATTTATCTTCATCAACTCTATAAGTTTTTATATCATATTCCATTCTACGAATTAACATACATGGTCTTTTTGTAATAATTACCGATACCTCCTCTTTGGCTATCTCCTCAGAAATGACTTCTTCTAGCTCATCTAAGTCATAGGAATCGGCAACTCTAACATTTTCAACCCCTAATGCTTTGGAAAGTTTTTCAAAGTCAACCCGTTTGGTTTTTTCTCCCATAAGAGTATATCCTGTCGATGGATTATCCTGTCTACCGGTCATAGCAGTTATTCTATTATCAAGGATTATTATTGTATTGGAACCTTTATTATAAACTGCATCCATAAGGCCAGTTGTTCCTGAATGAAGGAAAGTCGAATCACCAATTACAGCTACAGATTTTCTTGAAAATTCTTTTCCAAGAGCTTTTTCAAGTCCTATATTAACCCCAACTGCTGCTCCCATAGCAATAGTAGAATCCATCGCATCAAGAGGCTTTTGAACTCCAAGAGTATAACAACCTATATCACCTGTTACTACTGTATTTAATTTGTTTAGAGTGTAAAATACTCCTCTATGCGGACATCCAGGACACAACACAGGAGGTCTAATCGGAGTTTCAACATCTTCAAATTTATTCTCTTCAGTTTCTTTTTGATTCCCTTTTACAGCATCCTTTATTATTTTAGGATTCAATTCTCCACACCTTGGAATAATATCTTTTCCTGTAACTTCTATACCTTCTGCTTTTATCATTTCTTCCATAAAAGGTTCGAGTTCCTCTATTACATAAAGCTTTTCTACATTATTAGCAAACTCTTTTACTTTGTTTATTGGAAAAGGAAAAGCCATTCCAAGTTTCAGTACCGATGCTTCGGGAAAAACTTCTTTAACGTATTGATATGTAATACTGCTTGTTACTATGCCAATATCCTTATTATTGTACTCCGCTTTGTTTATATCTATATTTTCTGCAAGCTTTTTTAATTTTTTGGTTCTTTCTTCAACAATAGGATGCCTTTTACGGCCGTTTGCAGGAACCATTACATATTTAGGCGGATTTTTTTCAAAACCTAGAAGCTCATTCTGTTCTTCCCTTTCTTTCAATTCAACCATTGTCTTTGTATGGGATATTCTTGTAGTTAATCTTAGCATAACCGGGGTATCGTATTCCTCGCTAATCTCTAAAGCTCTTGCTACAAAATCTTTGGCTTCCTGTGAATCAGAGGGTTCAAGAAGAGGCATTTTTGCAAATTTAGCATAAAATCTATTATCCTGTTCATTTTGTGAGGAATGCATTCCTGGATCATCAGAAGATACGAGTACAAATCCCCCTTTTACTCCCGAGTAAGTCAAAGTAAGTAAAGGATCTGCTGCTACATTCACTCCAACATGCTTCATCGCTACAAGAGTTCTTGCTCCACCGAATGAAGAACCAACTCCAACTTCTAAAGCCACTTTTTCATTTGGAGACCACTGACTATAAACATCATCCTTATATTGCGGCATGTTTTCAAGTATTTCAGTACTGGGGGTGCCCGGATAAGCAGTCGCTACATGTCCACCTGCTTCATAAAAACCCCTTGCTACAGCCTCATTACCTGATAATAGTTTTTTCATAACGCCTCCCTAATTTTCAACATATTATAATACTTTGAGTTTTTATATTCATCCTTTTCAAATTCTTTTTTTACATTTGAAACTATTTTTTCCTTGTTAGTTCTATCTGCTGCAATATACATTAAATATAAAATATTATCATAGAGTTCGTATTCCTTTTTTATATTTTGTAATTCTGATAATGCTTCATCATATTTTTGCTGTTCAACTAGAAGATTTGCAATTTGATGTTTAATATAACCGTTATCATCCAGTTTGTTTTTTGCAATATTAAGATAATTTAAGGCCCTGTCATAATTATCTTCCTCATAATAATACTTTCCTATTTTATATGAAAGTATTGCCCCGTTTTTAGTGGTTTTATAATTATTTACAAGATCCTCTAAAATAGAAATCTTATCCTTGCTTACATTATTTACTTTTTGGATACCCAGATCATTCATGGTTTTAGATATCTCAACTCCTGCTTCAATATTTTTTTGCTCCTGTCTGTAATTTAAATACCAGGCACCAACAATTATTAATAGAATTATTACCACACCTGTGACAATTTTACCGGCATGGGGAATAACCCATTCCATAGCCTTTTTAACATATTTTAAAACTGGATTCTCCTTTAACCTATGTCTTTCATCTGATTTCATATAAACCTCCCTATATAATTATAATGTCCACACGTCTAGGAGGATTTGAACCTCCGACCCCTGGTTTAGGAAACCAGTGCTCTATCCAACTGAGCTATAGACGCAAATAAATTTTGACATAAAAAGTATAAGTATTAAGACTATTATGTCAACATAATTATCTATATTAAAATAACTGCAACAAACAATTATTTCATCCTTTATAAATTCATCATTTCTTTTTTTTCTTAAGTATAGCTATATATCCTGGACCTACAACCGAATCAATAAATCTATCAACAGTCCAAACTGTATTTTTAACAAGTTTTTTCATTTCATTTTTAGAAACAAGTAGATAATCAAACCAGTCAGTTTTATATATTTGATACCTCACCCTAACTCTTATTTGTCCCGGCATTCTACCACGTTTTCTATTTTCTTTATGATATTTTTTATGGAATTTATTTGTGGTTTTATATGGATCCATTGTCTCTGCTACTATCACAGCATTTTGTGATGAAATTTTTGCAAGTTTGGCAAAAAGATTTTGTGATTTCTTGTAATTTTGCATCAATCCAAAATTATTGCCCAGCATTAAGAAAGTATCAAAATGACCAACATTTTTATGAGAATAAGCAGCTTTTTTCATACTTCTCAATAAAACAGTACTAATAATTCTCTCTTCTGGTTCTCCTTCAATCTGTTCTAAAATATTTTGCAGAGAACGGGGATGAACTCCATTTTTAGCTCCTTTCAGATGATATCCAAAATTATGAATAAACTCATTAAATTCAATAATACTGTCCAGGTCAGGTT
>CAZMFS010000058.1:0-9122 GCA_964565585.1 uncultured bacterium | reverse complement strand
AAATTTTCTGTTTTAAATAAATTTAATTTGATAGAAAAACCGATTGTAGATATCCATTTTGAACTATTCAAAAAACTTATGAAGAATATTTCAAAAAAAATTAAATTTAAAAAGTTTCCTAAAACTTCCTTTATTTCCCATGATGTTGATACCTTACAAAAGTATTATACTTATAAAAGCAAGCTAAATAGACTTAGAAAAAATTTTTTATCGGTTTTTAACAAAACTAAAAATATAGTTAAAACTGTGAGAAAATTTTTTGACTATAGAAGAGACCCTTACTGGATGTTTGATGAATTTTATGAAATTGAAAAAAAATACAATATTATTTCTTCCTATTATATTCTTTTAGATGATAAAGAGAAAATAATGAAATACAATTATAAACTATTATTGAAATTATTGAAAAAACTTAATGTTAGAAATAATGAAATAGGATTTCACGCAGGGATTGAAACTTGTAATAGTAGTACGAAATTTGAAAATGAATTAAAAAATTATAAAAAATTAATAAACAGAGAAAAAGATAATATCGGATGCAGACAGCATTATTTAAAATTTGATGTAAAAAAAACATGGGATATTCAAAATGAGGTCGGTATTAACTATGATACATCGCTTGCTTTTCCAGAAAGGGTAGGATTTAGAGCGGGTACTTCAAAACCTTTTAAAGTTTTCAGTTTAGTTAAAAATAAGGAAATAAATTTATGGGAAATTCCTCTAATAGTTATGGATGTTTCATTGTTAAGCAGTAAATATATGAATCTTACAGTCGATGAAGCATTGAATAAGGTTAAAAAAATAATAGATATTGTAGATAAATATAATGGAGTTTTTAGCTTGTTAATTCATAACAGCGTTTTTTTTGATTATAGTGAAGATTGGATTTTTTATTATGAAAAAATACTTAAAATATTGGAGAGAAATAATTTTAATAATAAGAGTGGACTGCAAATTGTAGATATGTATAATACTCATATTTAACTTGATAATATAATGGTATAAGAAGGATTTTATAAAATGAAAAATGATGATAAATATCTATTCAATGGATATTATAGAAGTGGTACTACAATAGTTTGGGATATATTAAAAAATAGCAATCCTAAATGGACAGTTTTTTACGAACCTTTAAATCCCAGGAAAGGTAGTAGGAAAAATTATAAAAAATATAAACATAAATTGCATCAACAAGTACTTTGGGAGGAATATATTAAACAGGGGGAGGATTTTGTTGAAAAACTTGTAAAATATTATCCTTTTGAAAATGGTATTCCATATTGCAGAAATACAAAATTATTTAAAAAATACATTGATCAATTTTTTAAGAATGACAACAAATTAATATTACAGTCTAACCGGGCTTTTTTTCACTTGGATATATTAAAATCTGATTATGGGTTTAAATCTTTTCATATAATCAGGAATCCTATAAATGTTTATAAATCTTTTAAAAAAATTTATAAAAAGAGAAATTTTTTAAAAAAAATTAAAAAATATTTATATTATTTGAAAACAGGCATTCATCCTTTGAGTAAGATGTGGAGATTTGAGGAGCTTATTGAAGCTTCATTTAGAAAACATTCGTTACCTCTTTACTGGAATAATGATAATTACAAAAAAAAATTGTATAAAGATCCGTTTAAGATTATATTATTAGGATGGATTGTTTCAAATTACTCATCTTTCAAATTGGAGAGAAATGACGAAATTAAAATACTTCCCTATGAAGTTATTGTTTCGAATCCAATTAGGATAAAAACCTTTGTACAGCAAAATTCTAATCTGTATTTTAATACCAATATGATAAAAAAAAGAAATTCAGATATTAAAATGTATAAAAAAAGAAAAGTAATGAAAGCAGCCAAAAAGTTAAAGATGAAAACTGAATATGAGTTTATTTTATCAAAGTTAGAAAAATCCCTTAATAAGATATTTTAAGAAGGTAAAAAATATTTATATAAAAGTCTATTTAAAAAATATGATTTAAGTTTTTCGCCTTTTATAGGATAATAATATTTCTTATCTGTTTTTTTCTTTTTATAATCAAATTTATTAAGGATATAGGTAAATAATTTGTTTATTAGCAAAGTTTCTAAATGTGATATTTCTTCTTGCCATTCACTCAACCTTTTAGTTGATATTTTATTAAATTTTTTATCCGTTATGCTGTTTCCATACCACGATTTATTTAATATTGATGGTTTGAGTAAAACATCATCATATTTAATATTTATAAATTTGCTAATATTTGAGAGTACTTCTTTGGGTTTTGAAACAAGATTTTCATATTTAATAATTTTATAATGGGTATCATCAAAGAATAGATTGTTTTTATAGAGGTTATAATAGCTATTGTATAAAGTATAAATTATAGATTTCAAGTAGGGGAAGTTTTTTTTATTTTTATATTTGCGAAAAGAAACAATATTTGAATAAGGATTTCTTAATATTCTTATAAATTTTGCATTTGGGAATATTTGGCTTAATATTGGTGCAAATTCAGCATTTTCAACTGATTTTTCAACAACTATTTTCTTTTTTATTGATGAATTATATAAAGAATGATGAATAGAATTGAAATAGCTGTTGATTATTTTTTTTAGCTTGGTTTTTTGGTTGATATGAAAATATTTTTTAAACAATTCAATATCCCATTTGCCGGAAGTATCCCCTGCTGAATATTTTGAAGAAGGTTTATTTGCCTTCTTGATTCTTTTTATGAAATTATTTTTTAATCCAGAATTATTTAATATTTTAGGCGATTGATTTCTATAATAGTAATCTATCCATGATCCCAAATTTTCAAATATGTGGGCTTCAATTGGAATAACAAACAGTTCTTTATGTCCGTCCAAAAGACTTCTTAGAAGTGAGGTTCCAGATTTATGGCATCCTAGAATGAAAACTTTTCTCTTCATTTATATCTCCTTTTGTTTATTAAAAACAATAGTTGTGAAGTTATTTTTATATAATTAAGAATAGTTTTTTTGATTATAAAAGTCAAATTAAAAAATGATTTATTCCGTCAATCGTGACCCGTGATCGGTCAACCGGCATGTTTCAGGGAATTCTGTCTTCTGATCTTTTGTAAAAATTTATACAGATAATAGAATTTAGATTATAGACAACAAAATCTTTTCTGAAGATACATTTAATATTTTCTCAATTTTAATCTTAGTCTAAAAATTCATGGTAGCAATTTTAATCTTCGGAGGTATTAGGTTTAATAACTTTCAATTTTCAATTTCCATCTATTAATTTTAAAAATAACGCCATTATTTTTAAAGGCTCATTACATAAAATGATTTTTTAAATCATTTTATACTTCACTTGATTGTTTTTATATGTTTAACTTCCGTCACTCAAAAATCCCGGCAGGGATTTTTTAACACACAAACTCTCTCACTCACACTCACACAGACACTATTTATAAAGAATCCTTGAAATATCTAAATAAAAGTATAAACTTATATACCTCTGTAAGACTTTTTTACTTGACTAAACAGGATAGTTCTTATATTATTTTTTTGCACTTAAGTATAGCTGTTTATAGAGAGGAGGAGAAAAAATGAAAACATTTAGACCAAAAGAAAAAGATGTAGAAAGACAATGGTATGAAGTAGATGCTGAAGAAGAAGTATTGGGTAGATTAGCATCAAGGGTAGCGAGATTGCTGCGGGGAAAACACAAACCGATTTTTCACCCTGCTGTAGATACAGGTGATTTTGTAATAGTTAAAAATGCAAAAAAGGTTAAACTGACAGGTAAGAAAAAAGATAACAAGTATTTTAATAAACATACAGGATACCCCGGAAATCTAAAATCTTATACCTATGGAGAAATGATAGAGAAACATCCTATTACAGTTATTAGAAAAGCTGTTAAGGGAATGCTGCCGGATAATAAGCTTAGAAGAAAAATGATGAAAAGGTTAAAAGTTTATGAGGGGAATGAACATCCTCATGAAGCTCAAAAACCTGAAAAATATGAATTATAAGAAATGAGGTGATTAAATTGGGTAAATATTATTGGGGAACAGGAAGAAGAAAAACTTCTGTTGCTAGAGTAAGGATAAAGGCCGGAAACGGAAATATCGAAGTGAACGATAAAAAATATGATGATTACTTTCAGACCAGAAAACAGAAAGACCTTGTTATGCAGCCACTTGATTTATTAGGTATGCAGGATAGATATGATATTTTTGTTAACGTTAACGGTGGAGGACTTAACGGTCAAGCTGGAGCAATCAGACACGGTATTTCAAGAGCACTGGTTGAAATGGATGAATCATTAAGAAATGAACTAAAACAGGCTGGATTCCTAAAAAGAGACGACAGAATGAAAGAAAGAAGAAAATACGGACGTAAAAAAGCAAGAAAAAGAAAACAAACTTCAAAGAGATAATTTGTTTGTTTGGAAATTGGATTTAATTATAATTTAAACTTAACAAAACGCACAATCCCCTTCCTGTGGTGCTTCCTTGTAGGAAGTGAATGGGGATTGGAGGATTAACCAAAGGAGGAAAAAATGGCATTAATCACAATTGAAGATTTATTAACGAGCGGAGTCCATTTTGGTCATCAGACTAAGAGATGGAATCCGAAAATGGAACCCTATATTTTTGGGGAAAAAAAGGGGATCCATATTATTGATTTACAAAAAGCATTACCTTTAATTCATGAAGCACTTGATAAGATTACACAAATTGCAGAAGCTGGTGGAACTGTTTTATTTGTAGGTACAAAAAAACAGGCTCAGGACTCAATTAGAGAAGAGGCCAAAAGATGCGGAATGCCTTATGTTTCTTACAGATGGCTTGGAGGTATGCTTACAAATTTCAAAGTAATCAGACAAAGAAAAGAATATCTTATAGAGCTTGAAAGAATGCAGGAAGAAGGAAAATTTGAGGAAATTCCCAGTAAAGAAGCATCAGCTCTTAGAAAAGAAAAAGAGAAATTAGAACAGACATTTAGCGGAATTTTAGAAATGGATGAGCTACCTGATGCTTTGTTTATAACAGATATTAAGAAGGAAAAGAACGCGGTTGCAGAGGCAAACAAACTGGGTATCCCTGTGTTTGCTATTGTTGATACAAACTGTGACCCCGATAAGATAGATTATTTAATTCCTGGTAACGATGATGCAATAAGGGCAACAAGAGTAATTTGTAAAGCAGTTGCTGATTCAATATTAGAAGGTAGACAGAGGGAATTAGAAGGTAGAGATGTTAATGAAGAAGAAAAGCTTACCCAGGAAGAAGCTACTTCTGTAGAAAAGGAAACAGAGGAAACTGAAGAAGCTGAAGCTGAAGAAACTGAAAAAGAAACTAAATAAATTAAGTATATAAATATAAATAGTACAGGAGAGGTGATTATATTATGGCAATAGATGCAAAACAGGTAAAAGAATTAAGGGATCAGACCGGTGCCGGAATCATGGACTGCAAAGAAGCTTTAAAAGAAGCAGATGGTGATATAGAGCAGGCTAAGGAAGTTTTGAAGAAAAAAGGATTATCAGAAGCAGAGGATAAAAGAGGAAGAGAAACAAAAGAGGGAAGAGTTGGATCATATATACATGGTGAAGGTAAAATCGGTGTGCTTATAGAAGTTAATTGCGAAACTGATTTTGTTGCAAAGAATGATGAATTTAAAGAGCTAGTTAAGAATTTAGCTATGCAGGTTGCTGCTTCAAAACCAGATGTAGTTAAAAGAGATGATCTTGACGATGAACTAATAGAAAAAGAAAGAGAAATTTTTAAAGAAAAGATGAGAGATAAAGGTAAACCCGAAAAAATTCTTGATCAAATAGTTGATGGTATGATGGAAAAAAGATACTACAAGAAAGTTTGTCTTCTTGATCAGCCTTATATCAGAGATACCGATATGAGTGTTGAAGAATATATCAAATCAAAAATTGCAAAACTGGGCGAAAATATAACAGTTGAGAGATTTGAAAGATTTGAACTAGGAGAGTAATGTCAAAACGATTGCTGCTCAAGCTAAGTGGCGAAGTTTTATCAGGCGATGAAGATTTTGGGATTTCTCCCAAAGTCTTGAATCGCATTGTTTCAGAAATTATTCAATTAAAAAATCAGGGATATGAAATTGCTATTGTTATAGGCGGTGGAAATATATATCGTGGAAGCCGGTTAATAAAAAAGATGGATTTCCCTGCATATAAATCTCATCATATGGGCATGGTGGGAACTATTATAAACGGTTTAGCTTTAGAAACAGCTATTAGAAAAAAGGGGTTAAAAGCACAAAACTACTCATCTTTTTCGGTTGGTAGCATAACCCCTACATTTGATGTTGAAAAAGCAAGAAAGAGTATTAAAGATAAAATATTAATTTTTACAGGGGGAACAGGTAATCCTTTTTTTAGTACAGATTCCGCTGCAGCATTAAGGGCAGCTGAAATTAATGCTGATATGCTTTTGAAAGCTACAAAAGTTGATGGGGTTTATAATAAAAATCCCGAAGATAATCCTGATGCTGAATTTATTAAAAATATTTCTTATTCTGAATATATCAATAAAAATTTGCAGGTTATGGATATTAGTTCTGTTATAATTTGTAAAGAAAACCAAATCCCTATTTATGTATTTAATATCAACAAAAAAAATAATTTAAGCCTTGTATTACAGGATAATACGCATTATACTTTAATAAATTAGAAGAAATGTTTATATCTCATATATTAAAAAGAAAGGGGTTATTATGCAGGATGAAGTATTGAAAAAAACTAAAAAGAAAATGAATAAAACTGTTAAGGTTTTAAAAGAAGAACTTAAAACAATTCGAACGGGAAGAGCCTCCGCAAATATTTTTGATAATGTTTATATTGATTACTATGGACAGAAAACTCCACTAAATCAGGCGGCAACAATAAATGTTCAGGATCCACAGAATATATTAATTAAGCCTTTTGACCCTTCTGTTGTGGAGGAAATTGAAAAGGCAATACTATCTTCTGATCTTGGGTTAAATCCTATTGTAGAAGATAATGTAGTTAGGGTTCCAATTCCTTCACTTACCGAAGAAAGAAGAAAAGAATACGTAAATCAGGCAAAAAACTACATGGAAGAAGCAAAAATTGCTATCAGGAATATTAGAAGAGATATAAAGAAGGAGATCGAGGAGATGGGAGAATCAGGAGAAGTACCGGAAGATTATGAACATCGTTTACTGGATGAGCTTCAGGATATTACTGATGAGTATACAAAAAAAATCGATGAGCTTTTTGAAAAAAAGAAAAGCAAAATAATGGAGGTATAATTTGTCAAGCTCCTATCCTGAACACATTGCGCTTATTATGGATGGTAATGGAAGATGGGCCAAAAAGCGGAATTTATCCAGGTCAAAGGGACATAAAGAAGGTGTGAAAACTGCAAAGAAAATTATTGAATATTCAGCAAAAACTGATATCAGTTATTTGACCCTATACGCTTTTTCAGCGGAGAATTGGAAAAGGCCCTCCTCAGAGGTAAGTTTTCTGATGAATCTTTTTAATTCTACAATTGATAACGAACTTGATAATCTTATAGAGAAGAAAATTAAGGTTAGATTTATAGGAAGAAGACAGGGCCTTGGCAAAAGCATAAGAAAAAGAATAAAAAATGCAGAAGAGAAAACTAAAAACGGTGACAATCTTGTTTTAACTATTGCATTGAATTATGGCGGTAGGAAAGAAATTGTAGATGCAGTTAAAAATATTATTGATGATGATATAAAGTCTGAAGAGATAGATGAAAATCTTCTTTCAAATTATCTATATACCAAAAATGTTCCTGATCCAGATCTGGTTATAAGAACAAGTGGAGAATACAGAATATCAAATTATTTATTGTGGCAGATAGCATACAGTGAATTTTATATAACAGATGTTTTATGGCCTGATTTTGATGAAAGCGAACTAGAAAAAGCTATAAGGGATTATTCAAATCGGAGTAGAAGGTTCGGGAGTATCAATTGAAACTTTTTAAAAGAGTTTTAGTTGCAGTCATCTTTATACCAGTATTATTATTTATAGCGTATTCAAAGAATAATATCTATAGCTTAATATTTTCGTTTATAATTATCTCGGGGTCAATAATTGAGATTTATAGAATATATAATATAAATAGACTATTTTATTACTTAATAACATTTATTATTACTTTTTCAAATTTGTTTTACATATACAGCAATAAAGAGTTTAATCCTTTTTTTCTTGTTATTTTTGGAGCATTTCTTCTGGCTTATGAAATTTTTCTATTTAATAAAGAAAAATGTAGAGACTTTAAGAGATTAGCGATAGTTTTTTTTAGCAATATTTATATAAATTTATTTTTTAGCTATTTTCTCTTGTTAAAGGTTGAATTTTTTGAGGGCTATAAGTTTGCTCTTTTATTCTTTGTTGCAGTTTGGATAATCGACTCATCGGCTTATTTTGTTGGCATGACACTAGGAAAAGAAAAACATAGGGGTATAATGAAAGTATCAGAGAAAAAATCCATTGAAGGATTTATAGCAGGTACAGTGATACCCACTGTTATATTTCTTCTATTCAGGGATTTGTTTTATTTAACAATTTTAGAATCTGTTTTATTCATGACAATGTTCTCAATAATAGTTCAGATTGGAGACCTTTCACAATCTTTAATTAAAAGATATTTGAAAGTGAAAGATTCAAGTTCATTAATTGCCGGACACGGTGGAATATTTGATAGATTTGATTCAATGATTTTTTCTATTCCTTTCTTTTATCTTTTGGTTAAATTAATTTATTCTTTCTAAGAATGATAAATCAATTTTTTGTAATAACTAATTGCAAATAAACTTTTGAAAGAGTTTAAAAGCCGGAGATTCAAAAAAATAATATAATTTTAAAGTTGAATTTCAAAAATAAGTTTTTGGCCTATTAATAGAGGGTCAAACAAAGGTAATTCTGAACTTGTCGTTTTATGTCAAGATAAATCATACATCACCCAGTTTTTTTAAATTTCTTATTTTCTTTTTTTTAGTTTCTCTTTTTGTTTTATTAACTTTTTTTATTTTTCCCCTTAACTTTTCATGTGTAGGTCTTTTTTAGAAACCATATCGTTTATTTCCCTCCTCCATTTCTTGATATGACTGCTT